>NZ_LFJB01000109.1:0-31722 GCF_006658625.1 Bradyrhizobium sp. UNPF46 | reverse complement strand
TGAATCAGAACCGAAGCTCTAGATTCTTGTTTTGACGCGTTTTCTTCACGCGAACCGGTGTCCACTTCGCTCGAAAACGCTCTAATACAGCGGCTCCTCATACACCGGCTGGCCGTCGAGCAGCAGCCGCTTGATGGCGGCGCGGCCCGAGGGCAGCACGGCGGCGACGATCCGCAGCTTCTGCTGATTGCGGGCCTGCTCGAGCTTGCCACCCTCGCCTTCCGGCACGAAATAGCTTTCGAGGCCGTATTTGACCGTCAGCCTGTCGCAGAAGGTGCGAACGCTCGATCCGCAGGAATGGCTGACGCGGCCGCGGATCAGCACCTCGGGCGCCGTGACCGGCACAGGCTCGGCATGCACCGAAACGGCGGCGTAGAGCCCGTCGGCATTGGGCGCGAGCTTGACGAACACGATCGGGTTGCGCGCGTCGGCCGGCTTGCCGGCGAGGCTACCTGCCGGCAATTGCGAGATGTCGTAGCGCAGCACGACATAGTCGCCGCGCAGCAGATCGCGCGGATCGACCGGCTGCGTCTGCAGCGTGACCTCGGTGCCCTCGCGCAGGATCTGCACGCGGTCGGCGACCATCAGCATCAGCAGCGCGCATTGCACCAGCACGGCGACGCCGAACAGCACGGCTTTCGGGATGCGTTGCCAGAGCCCGGCGACGGAGGCGGCCATCTTCATCATCGCGCGCTCCTCGGCAGCAAGCGATTGAGCGCCGTGGCAAAGGCAACAGTGACGATACCCGCTGCCGCAAGGAAGGCGGAGCGGCGGAGCAGCGATCCCTTCACCGCCCAGGTGATGCCGGCGATGATTCCGGCGATCCCGAGCCAGCCGGCAACGATGCGCGGACGCACGTCATCGAGCACACCGGAGACGACGAGGCAGAGCATGGCGCAGAGCAGCGCGGCATAAGCCAGCCAGGGCTCGCCGGCCGTGGAGACCGGCCAGACCGGCGCGGCGAGCAGCACGAGCCCGATCGCGCAGGCGGCAAGGATTTCGCCGGCGCGCTTCGTGAACGTGGCGGAGACGAAGGTGAGGATCACCCCTGCGGCCCCGCACAGGATCGCCCACAGCGGCTGGCCGGACGCCGTGCGGGTCCGGAAAAGAAAATTGTCGTCGACCGTCGTCACCTCCAGGACAGCCACAGCGGCCAGTGCAAACGCGCCGTAGATCGACAGAACGCTGCCGAGCCGAAGCGCACGCGGCGAGGGACAAGCTGCGATCGCAAGCCCGGCGCCGAACAGCAGGGCCGCCCCGTTGGCGAGCACGAAGGACGGTTGGACCCCGTCGAATTCGAAGCGAAACGACGTCGCGACCCACCACGGCAGCACCGCGAGCGCGACGAGATGGGCGGCGGCGCGCGAATTCCACGCGAAGGCAAGGCTTGCTGCGATCAGCCAGACCGCCAGAAAAGGAAGATGCAGGACGTCGGGCGTGTCGTAGGTCCGCATGCAGGTCCAGGCGCAGGCGGCGACGAGGCCGACCGCGAGCGCGCCGCGCGAGCCGGTCAGCAGGGCCGCGGCGAATGCGCCGATCGACCACAGCAGCATGCCGCCGGCAAAATCCTCGCCGAGATGATACATCTGGCCGACCAGCGCGATGCCCGCCGCGAAGATGATCGCCCCTAAGCTCGCGCAGAGATCGGCGAGAACATTGCGGCCCGTCGTCGCGAACCAGGCGCCAAGGGCGCCGGTAACGATCATGCCGGCGAGCAGGATTGCGAACCGCACCAGCCGCGCGATCTCGGTCCAATGCGCCGCCACGAAGGCGAGGAACGCGGCCGCGATCAACAGACCGCCGACAATGCCGACGACCACGGCGATGTTGATGCCCGCCGGCAGAGGCGGCAGCGCATTGCGGATGGAAGCGGCCGCCGCCGGCGCAATCACGCCGTCGGCCTCCCATCGAGCGAGGTCAGCTTCGAGGCGGTCGCGGTAGGTCTTTTCGAACATTGGGGGTGGGCCGCCTTGGTGCCGCTGGAGCGCGGGTAGTGCTAGGTCGGATCGCGGCGATGGTGGGTTCAAGCCATTACTCTGCGGCAGGCCTTTGCCACGAGGCAACTAAAAAGCGCGAAAACAACCCCATGCACAGTAGACGGGGGCTGGAAGATCAATGGGTTACAAGGGGCGGCGTCGGGCGGAATTCCAGGAGCGAAAAGCCAAATGATCCTGGTTTGACTCGCCTGCGCGGCGCACCCACGCGAGCCGACGAGAATTGGCCGCGATCGCTGCCGCTCGTGCGGATTGACGTCTGCCCTGTTTTGCTTCGTCGGGCAAAACAGGGGCATAGTGTCATCATCGCAGGACGTCCGACTGGCAGGTTCTCGGGTGGGGCCCAGAAGTTGAACGGTAGAAGCTAGTTCGGATTTTTTGCCGACGTTATCCGATGGACCGCAGGAGTTTAGTGCACTGTCGCCGTAACTCGGATCAATGAGGCCGTGTCAGGTGACGAGTTGCGCGATCGAAGTTAGGTCGGACTTTAGTTTGCCCTCAACGTTCGCCGCTGGAGGGCCCCAATTAAGCGCACCCTCACCGTAACACCAATCGAGCAGTCTCGACCCCGAATCAACTACGTTGGCGTTGGCCTGTGCCGGCGGCATAAGGTGACGAACTGCAATCAAATCGTCCCGGCGTCACCAACCACTTGACGACGGCTTGGGACTTCATCCGAGAGTCGTATCGACGAACCTCTGTAGATTGTCATAGGCAAGAGGTTCCCACTTTCCCTTGTGCCATTTCAAGCCGGACAGCAGGACAGTCATCCAAGACAGCGCCTATGGCGTCGCTGGCAAACCACCCGAGGCACCATGTTCGACTTCAAGAACTATCTTATGCGGCTCGATGATGCTCTGCGCGCCAACAATTCCACCGAACACACCCACCGTCCAGCACTTAAACGATTGCTTGAAGAGGCCTTTAATGATCTGAGGGCAATCAACGAGCCAGCGCGAATCGATTGCGGCGCCCCTGATTTTATCGTCACACAAAATAATCTGACGATCGGGTATATTGAGGTCAAAGACGTAGGTCGTTCACTCGATGATGCAGAGTTGACAGACCAACTGAGTCGCTACCGAAAATCTCTCCCAAACCTCATATTGAGCGATTACCTAGAATTTCGATGGTATGTTGATGGCGAGTTACGGCAAGAGGCCCGACTGGCGCAAAGGCAAACCAACGGCGCTCTCAAAATCAGCAAGACCGGAGCGGCTGATGTGGGGGCCCTGCTAACGAATTTTGTGGGTCATGCGCCCATCGAAATCAGCGTGCCTCGTGAACTTGCACAGCGCATGGCGCGCCTTACCCACATTATCCGCGATACAATCGTCACGGCCTTTGAAAAGGACATCGCTTCGGACTGGGTGAGAGGGTGGCGTAAGGCATTTTCGGATGTCTTGATCGCTGGCTTGGATCAGCCGAAGAGTACGCCGCAGTTTGCCGATATGTTTGCTCAAACACTCGCGTACGGTATCTTTACCGCGCGGATAATGGCCGCACCGAACGCTAGGTTCACCCGTGAAGAGGCGCAGCGTTTGATCCCACGATCAAATCCATTTCTGCGCAACTTTTTCATCGATATTTCCAACCCAAGGCTGGATGACGAGCCGTTTTCTTGTTTTGTGAACGACCTCGTCGCTCTTCTCGCAAATACAGATATGTCGAGAGTGCTCGCAAACTTTGGACATCGAACGAAGCAAGAAGACCCGGTGGTCCATTTTTATGAAACATTCCTGGCCGCATACGATCCAAAATTGCGGGAGACGCGCGGGGTTTATTACACACCTGAACCGGTCGTGAGCTATATCGTCCGGTCAGTGGACGCAATTCTCAGGAGTCGGTTTGATTGCCAGGAAGGCTTAGCGGATCGATCGACCATAACGATCAAGAATCTCGATCAGAGTCTTCGAGTGAAGGGGAAGGATTCCGAGGTCCGCAAGACGACGCAATGCCATAAGGTCATACTGCTCGATCCCGCGACAGGCACAGGTACGTTCCTGTATGCTGTGATTGATTTCATTCGACAGCAGTTCATCACCGCCGGAAACGCAGGGATGTGGCCGGGGTATGTAAGGCAGCATCTGCTTCCTCGGCTGTTCGGCTTTGAATTGATGGTAGCGCCTTTTGCGGTTGCCCATTTCAAGCTTAGTTTGCAGCTTGCGGGGCGCGACCTGCCTGAGGAAATTCGGGGCCAGTGGGGGGTACAGGCCGAAGGCAGCGAGAGACTCGGCGTCTTCCTCACCAATACTTTGGATGAAGCCCACGAACATGCGAGCATGCCGCTCTTCACGCAATGGGTTGCCCAGGAAAGCGCCGCCGCCGACTCAATCAAAATGCATTCTCCCGTGCTCGTCGTGATGGGTAATCCCCCCTACTCGGGGCATTCAGCAAACGTTGGAAAGTGGATGGATGATCTGCTTCGCGGAGCCGGTGAAGACAAATCAGTGCCCAGCTATTACCATGTTGATGGCCAGCCATTGGGTGAGCGCAATCCGAAGTGGTTGCAGGATGACTACGTCAAGTTCCTTTGTTTCGGACAATGGCGTATTGAGCGGTCCGGTCAGGGTGTGCTCGCGTTTATCACCAATCATGGATATCTCGATAACCCCACTTTCCGCGGCATGCGGCAATCATTGATGAAAACCTTTTCCGAGATCTACGTTCTCGATTTGCACGGCAGTGTAAAAAAGCGCGCTCGGAGCCCGTCGACCGATCCCGATCAGAATGTGTTTGATATCCAGCAGGGCGTTTCTATCGGAATTTTCGTTAAGCGCCCGGGCAGCACGGGGTTGGCCAAGGTTTATCATGCTGACCTCTGGGGCACTCGAACGGCGAAATATGGCTGGCTATTCGAGAATGACGTTGTTTCCACAGATTGGGAAGTTCTTACGCCGGAGAGCCCCTTCTATCTTTTCAAGCCTTTGGACACGAGCAGTCTTGCGGACTATCAGGCAGCTTGGAAGATCACTGAAATATTTCCGGTGAACGTTCTCGGATTTCAAACGCATCGCGATCACTTCGCCGTCGATTTTGACCGCTCAGTTCTGGAGCAGCGTTTTCGCGAGATGAATGCGAGTCACATGAGCGACGGCGAATTTCGAGAGGCATATCGTCTGCGCGATGGAAAAGGATGGAGCGTTACCGAGGCTAGGAAGGAGATCAGGGCTGACGAAAATTGGGAGGCTGCCCTGACCACATGCCTGTATCGGCCTTTTGACTGGCGCACCTGCTACTACAGCAAGGTCGCAATGGACCGCCCCAGGCGCGAGATTCGCCAGCACGTCTTCGGCAAAAACAATATCTGTATACTTACATCGCGTCAGCAAGCGGATGCGGGATTCAATCATGTGCTCGTAAGTAAGGAGCCCGCAGAAAGTTGCGCCGTTTCTAATAAGACGAAGGAACAGAACTATATTTTCCCGCTGTACGTCTATCCTGATTCGACCCAGGAATCCGCGCTGCCATTGCTTTCGGAAGACACCCGTTGGCCGACAGATCCCGCCAATGGAGATCGTTCCCCAAACCTTAGTGCTGGATTCGTTGAAGCCGTCGAAAATGCAACTGGATTTGAATTTTCGCCTGCTTTGCGGCAGCCCAGTTCTAATGCCTTCGGTCCCATCGACGTGTTCAATTACGTGTACGCGATGCTTCATAGTGGAAGTTACAGGCAGACCTATTCCCAGTTCCTAAAGCTGGACTTTCCCCGCATCCCATTGCCGGTGACGGGGGAAGCCTTTCGGAGAATCGCAGAGTTGGGAGGGAGACTTCAAAGTCTGCATCTTCTCGATGATACCGTAGCAATTCCACCGCAAGTTCGGTTCCCTGCGGCAGGCGATAATGTAGTTGCGCGCAGTTATCCCAGGTTCGCTACAAACGAGGCACCGTCCGGTCGAGTTTACATCAATAGCAGCCAGTACTTTGAGGGCATTAGCGTTGAAGCATGGATGTTTGAAATTGGCAGCTATCAGGTTCTCGAGAAGTGGCTCAAGGATCGGCAGGGACGCCAACTTTCCTATGCGGAGCTTACTCTCTACCAGAGGATGGTTGGTGCGATTGTCGGCACGCTCGAAGTAATGTCAGCGCTGGATGACTTGATCGATTTCTGATGGAAGATGAAACGCCACCTAGCTAAGCCAACACTGCTTGATCGGGGTCCAGGTTGCTCAGCTCGCGAAGCGCAAGGTACATTTTTGCAAGTATTTTCAATAAGCATGGGACCCAAAACGGTGGGGGGCCGTCGCAACAAAAGAGCCGCCCTTTTTTGTAGAGAATTTCGGACGGAAAGCCACTACGGACAGTCAACCTGGACCTTCTGGCGGAGAGGGAGGGATTCGAACCCCCGATAGGCTTGCACCTATGCCGCATTTCGAGTGCGGTGCATTCAACCACTCTGCCACCTCTCCTGAAGGCGCCATGGTAGGAGCAGGGCCCCTGTGGTTGGGGCGTTAATAGGCGAGGATGGCGGGCCAGACAAGGCGCGAAAGGGGAAAATCCGCTGCCTGTTTCGGCCTGACCTATAGCCTCAGCGGCTGAAGCGGCGGGTTTCGGCGGCATTTCTTGCGATTTGTGCCGGGCAATACGGCGACCGGCACGTGCCGGGTGAGGCGCTGCGCTTCCGAGCCGAATCATCCCTGGCCTCCGCCGGGTGAAGCGGCGTGACGCCTGCGGCTCATGGAGCGGGGGCATTCGTCTTGCGGCCATCCTTCGAGACGCCCGCCTGCGGCGGGCCCTCAGGATGAGGGTCTCGGGTCGTGGCGCGATGTCTTGCTGAAGCGATGGGGGCTCGTCGAGGAGCCCGCGCGAGCGCACGGAAAAAACGGGGTGGGACCGCCAGACGCGGTAAACACTGGCGGTCCCGGTGCCGCTCATTGAAATACTGGCTGGGAAGGGCGGCTTCGCCGGCCAGGTGAGGCGACAATTCGACCGTAGCGTGCAACCTCGGCGCCGCAACGCAATCCGGTCCTTAACCTAACCAGTCAAGGTTACTCCTTGTCGCTTTTGGCGCTGTCCTTGTTGTTTTCCTTGCCCTTTTTCTTGCCGTTCTCCGTAGTGTCCCGGTCCTTGCGGCGGTTGGTGAAGCGGGCATTGCCGAGGCCGGTGCCGATGGTGAGCACGCCCCAGCGATCGACGTCCTGCATGAACGGCACCTCGGAGAGGCCCTGAACCACGCCGTCATTGTGCATCAGGATCGCGGTGTCGTGCTCGCCGATGACGGGGATGCCCTCGATCAGGCTCGCCGGCAGGTTGAACTTGCTGCTCTCCCAATTGCCCGGCAGGTTCTGCGCGCCCTTCTCGATCGAGCCGTCGGCGTTGATGACGCCGGGACAGGCAATGCCGATGAAGGGTGCGAGCTTGAAGCCTTCTTTCTCGGCTTCCGTGATCAGCCCCTTCAGCATCTTGGTGAGCCGCTTCACCGCGCCTTCGCGGGTCGGCTCGTCGTCGGCATGGCGCCACAGCTCGGATGTCACGACCTTGGCCTTCGACAGGTCTTTTGCCTTCTTCCAGCCGGTTTCGACCAGACCGCAGCGGATGTTGGTGCCGCCGATGTCGACGGCGAGGATGCTGTCGTGGGCCTCGAAGATCCAGGACGGCGCCAGATGCAGCGCACCGACCAGGCCGGCTTCATCCGGATGATGTCGGATCGGCAGCAGGTCGATCTTGAAGTCCTCGGATTTCAGGATGATCTCGGTGCGCGCGATCGCGAGCTCGCCGAGCCGGGAATCGCGGAAACCGCCGCCGACCACGATGCGCTCGGTCTTGGCCCAGGCTTTTGTCTTGAGGAAGCGCCGGGTGACGTAGGCGAGCTCCTGGGCGAAATCCTCGATGGCGCTGTGCACCAGCGCGGAGGCCTCGACGTCGTCGCCGATCAGAATGTCATCCAGCGTCTTCTTGCTGATGTTCTCGGACGGCTCCTTGCCGAACGGATCCTCGCCGCTCTTGCGCACCGGCTTGCGCCAGCGGTCGAGAATCTCGCGGAACGCGCCCTTGCTGGCGCGATCGCCGAGAAAGCCGTCCTCGTCCTTGATCTCGATATTGAAGCTGTCGATCTCCACCGACGGCAGCCGCTCCGCGCCGTGATGGGCGATGCCCGTCGTCGTCTTGACCAGTTCGTCCGTTGCCATTGAAGAGCCCTTGCCCGCTTGCGTGTTCCGGCGGACTAACTGCGAGGGAACCGGTTTGTTGCAAAGCGGCCCGAGATTCGACTGAAGGCCTCGAACCAGGCCAAATCCTTCAAATCCGGGCTGTTTTGGGCGGTTTTCCTTGACTTGGCGCAGGCGGCGGCTATAAGTCCCACAGCCGGCGCGGGGCGTTTCTCGCGCCGCTTGTTTTTGCGTGGGTTTTCAATGGGATAGCTCCCACCCGCACAAAACCACATAAACCCATAGCGACTGACAAAAAGCCGGCCCGGACAATCTGTCGCGAGGCCGGGATTGAACACGGAGAAAAAAACGATGTTCGCAGTCATCAAAACCGGCGGCAAGCAATACCGCGTCGTGCCGGATGATGTTCTCGAAGTTGGCAAGATCGAAGGCGAAGTCGGCTCGATCGTGCAGTTGAATGAAGTTCTGGTGCTCGGCGGCGACACGCCGGTGCTCGGCGTTCCCACGGTGGCCGGCGCCTCCGTTGCGGTCGAGGTGCTCGACCACAAGCGAGGCCCCAAGGTCATCGCGTTCAAGAAGCGCCGCCGCAAGAATTCGCGCCGCAAGCGCGGCTATCGCGACGAGATCACGGTGCTCCGCATCTCCGAGATCCTGACCGACGGCGCCAAGCCCACCAAGGGCCCGCGTCCGAAGCGGGAGAAGGTGGCGAAGGAGCCGGCAGCGGAAGCCGCCGAGTAACGCAAAATCGATCACGCCAGTTCACGAATTGATGCGTGAGAAATTTTGAAATGATTCCGTCAAGGAATTGATCTAGAAATACGTAAGTTTTCGGAGACGAGCCATGGCTCACAAAAAAGCAGGCGGTTCATCGCGCAACGGTCGCGATTCCAAGGGTAAGCGCCTCGGCATCAAGGCGTTCGGCGGGGAAGTTGTGATTCCCGGCAACATCATTGCGCGTCAGCGCGGCACCACCTGGCATCCCGGCCTTAATGTCGGCATGGGCACGGACCACACTCTGTTCGCCAAGATCGAGGGTCGCGTCACGTTCCAGGCCAAAGCAGGCGGCCGCACGTTCGTATCGGTCCTCCCGATCGCAGAGGCTGCTGAATAGACGGTGGATCACATTGGAGTCCGCCGGTCCCACTGAACCGGCGGAGTCCTAGAGATCATCGAGATCGAAGGCTCCAAGGGGAGGCGGGAAACCGGCCTCCCCTTTTCTTTTGACTTGCTCACTTTGACTTAGTGACTTTCACGGAGCCGGACATGTTGCAGGATTTCTCGAGCGTGACCTTGGCGGAGGCGAGACCCAGCGTCGTCGCCACCGAACGGCTGACATTGCGGCGGCCGACCCTGGCCGACGTCAGGACCATCGCCCGGCTCGCCAACGACCGCCGCGTCGCCGAAAACACCCGCCGCCTGCCGCATCCCTATTCGCAGGACGACGCCGTCGAATTCATCCGCGCCACCGCTGCGCTCGGAGCTGAGACCGTGTTCCTGATCGAGCACGATACCACCCCGGTCGGCATGGTCGGCATCGACTGCTCCACATCAGGCAATGCCGAGCTCGGCTACTGGCTCGGCGTCGAGCATTGGGGCCAGGGCTTTGCCACCGAGGCCGCGCGCGGCGCGATCGACTTCTTCTTCGAGGAGTTCGAGGACGATCACCTTTATGCCGGCGCGCGCGTCACCAATCCGGCCTCGCGCAAGGTGCTGGAGAAGTGCGGCTTCCAGTGGAGCGGCGTGCAGCTGCACCGTTTCCTCGCGCTGGGCTCCTCGACGCCGGTCGACTGCTTCCGGCTGTCGCGCGGCGTGTGGGCCTCGCTGAAGAGCTGGAGCAGTGCGAGAAGGATGAAGTGACTTACCCTCCCCTGGAGGGGGAGGGTCGATCGCGCGTAGCGCGAGCGGGGTGGGGTGATCTCTCCACTCGGGCACCGTGCGACGTGGAGAGACCTTCACCCCACCCCGTCTCACATTTCGCTGCGCTCAACGTGAGCCGACCCTCCCCCTCCAGGGGAGGGTAAGAGCTACGCCGGCGGATTCACTTCCTCGCTCGGACGCCCGAGATCGCGCTCGCGCAGATAGATGTAGAACCCGGCGCCGATGATGATCGCCGCGCCGACGATGGTGGCGACCGACGGCACGTCGCCGAACACGACGAAGCCGAAGATCACGGCCCAGACGATCATCGAATACTGATACGGCACCACGACGCTGGCCGGCGCCAGCTTCAGCGACCGGTTGACGCAGAACAGCGCCGTCACCGAGATCAGCCCGGCGGTTGCGAAGATCACGAGGCTGCCCGGGGTCGGCGGCACCCAGTTGAAGGCCGACAACACCGCGCCCAGCGAGAACGTGCCGACGAATTGCGACGACGCCATCACGATGTCGGGCGTCTTGCGCAGGCTGCGCGTGATCAGCATCAGGGTCGCGAAGGACAGGCTGCCGCCGAGCGCGATCAGCGCCGGCAGGCTGACGGTCTGCGCCGACGGCCGCAGCGCGATCAGGACGCCACAGAAGCCAATCAGGATCGCGGTCCAGCGCCGCCAGCCGACCTTCTCGCCCAGGAAGATCGCCGACATCGCCGTGACGAAGATGGGCCCGGCGAGATAATAGGTGATGACGTCGGCAAGCGGCAGATAGACGGTCGCGAGGAAGAAGGCGGCGACCTCCAGCGTCGACAGCACGACGCGAAACAGCTGCAGCCCCGGACGCTCCAGCTGCAGGAACTGGTGACGCTGCTTCCAGATCAGCGGGGACAGCAGCAGCAGCGCCGCGCAGGCACGCAGGAACAGGAGCTGCCCCACCGAATAGGTGCCGACCAGGAACTTGCCCATGGCGTCGCCGAACGAGAACATGAAGATCGACAGCACCATCAGCCCGATGCCGGCGAGGCGCGCGGAACGATCGTCATAGGCGGAGAGGTTCTTGAACAAGGGCATCGAGGCGTTTTAGTCGCGTCGACGCGCGGGACAAGCCCAACTCCGGCGAATTGAACGCATTGTCGCACTGCGCCTCACGCGGTACGGATCACTTTCCGAATTCGTCCTGATGGTGCAGCGCATGAGCGACTTCGATCCGACCCAGCATCGCATGATCCCGACGCAACGCTGGTTTGAGGATTTCGTCGTCGGCGAACGCTTCGTGCTGCCGAGCCGGACCCAGACTTCGGCGATATTCGCCGCGTTCCAGACCGCGAGCGGCGATACCCATCCCGTGCATTACGACGTGGAATATTGCCGCAGCCGCGGCATGCCGCATCTGCTTGCGCACGGCTTCCAGACCCTGATCCACACCGCGCCCGGCGCCGGCCTGTTTCCCTTCATGGTCGAGGAATCGCTGGTCGGTTTCCTCGAGCAATCGAGCCGGTTCCTCAAGCCTGTCTACGCCGACGACACCATCTACCCCGCGCTGGAGGTCACCGAGCTCGTGCCGGGGCGAACGACCGGCACGGTCGCGCTGCGCAGCACCGTATTCAACCAGCGCAAGGAACTGGTGCTGGAGGGGACGCAGAAATTCCTGATCCGGCGGCGACCGGGCTAGCAGAGCCGCCTCGCATCACGAGCAGGCCGGGCGTGAACCGCGGCGGGAAAACCTTCGACAAATACCGTGCACAACCCGACCGCACGATGATGATGGCCCGCGATGGCGCTCCTGCCGCCCTGCTCCGAGACGTTCAAGCGTTCGCTCCAGCGCGCGACTTCGGCCGCCCGGGCAGGAGGCCGCACACATCCCGGCCCGCAGGATTTGCTGATCGCCTTGACCGAGGACGAAGACGCTTCGCCGGTGATGCAGGCCTGCGGCGTCGACCTGATGCGCTTGCGGCGGGACGTCGAGGCCGCGGGCGCGACGGGGCCGACGACGGGCCTCGGCCACCTGCTTCAGCTTGCGTTCAACGAGGCGCAACTGTCCGAACGGACGGTGGTGACGGGCGCCGACATGCTGGTCGAGCTGTTCGCCGAGCCGGTCGGTCGCTTCCTCTCCGCACAGGGCGCAACCCGCTACGATGCCCTTCTCTATCTGAGCCATGGCATCGCCAAGGGTGCGGAGGTCGAAGCGGAGAGCGGCGAGGCGCCTTATCTGGAGGTCGTCCTGCTGAATGACCCCTACACGCCGGCGGAGTTCGTGACTTTCGTCCTCGAAAACGTCTTCGGGGTGAGCCGCGAGCGCGCCACCGCGATCATGTTTTCTACCCACGCCCGCAAGCGCGGCTCCTGCGGGATATTTCCCCGGACCGAGGCTGTCGCTTTTCGCGAAAAAATCCAGAATCTTGCGGCGGCCCGCCAGCATCCGCTTCGCTGCGCCCTGCTGCCGGCCGGCGAAGCGCCGCCAGCCTGACGGTCTGCACGGAGCGCGCCCCGGTTCGATGCGGCTGTATCACATCCAAGTCATGCCGGATGGTACCATGGGGTTAAGCAAGCGCCGAAATCGCGAGAAATTCGGCCGATTTGCGGGTCTATCCGGGTTGCCGCAGGGGGCCGGCTGGCCTACCTATGGCCCATGAAATTCCTCGACGAAGCAAAGGTCTATATCCGTTCCGGTGACGGCGGGAACGGCTGCGTGGCGTTCCGCCGCGAGAAGTTCATCGAATTCGGCGGTCCCTCCGGCGGCAATGGCGGCCGCGGCGGCAACGTCATCATCGAGGTCGCCGACGGGCTGAACACGCTGATCGACTACCGCTACCAGCAGCACTTCAAGGCCCAGAAGGGCGAGAACGGCTCGGGCTCGGACCGCCACGGCGCCAACGGCAAGAACATCGTGCTGAAGGTGCCGATGGGCACGCAGATCTTCGACGAGGATCGCGAGACCCTGATCCACGACTTCACTGAGGTCGGCGAAAAGTTCGTGCTGGCCGAGGGCGGCAATGGCGGCTTCGGCAACGCGCATTTCAAGACCTCGACCAACCGCGCCCCGCGCAACGCCAATCCCGGCCAGCCCGGCGAGGAGCGCTGGATCTGGCTGCGGCTGAAGCTCATTGCCGACGCCGGCCTCGTCGGCATGCCCAATGCCGGCAAGTCGACCTTCCTGTCCAAGGTCAGCGCGGCCAAGCCGAAGATCGCCGACTATCCCTTCACCACGCTGCATCCGCAGCTCGGCGTCGTGAATGCCGACGGCCGTGAATTCGTTCTCGCCGATATTCCCGGCCTGATCGAGGGCGCGCATGAAGGCACGGGCCTCGGCGACCGCTTCCTCGGCCATGTCGAGCGCTGCCGCGTGCTGCTGCACCTGGTCGACGCCACCTGCGAGCACGCCGGCAAGGCCTACAAGACGGTGCGCAAGGAGCTCGACGCCTATGGCGGGCTCTTGACCGACAAGATCGAGATCGTCGCGCTGAACAAGATCGACGCGGTCGAGCCGGAGGAATTGAAGAAGCAGAAGGAACGCCTGAAGCGCGCCGCGAAAAAGACGCCGCTGCTGCTGTCAGCGGTTACCGGCCAGGGCGTGAAGGAAGCATTGCGCGCGCTCGTCGAGGTGATCGGCGAGGCCCCGGTCTCGGCCAAGGCGAAGAGCGCGGCCGAAGCGGAGCCGTGGTCGGCTTGATCAGGTCGGCCCTATGGGCCGGCCGCTTGTCTTCGTTCGCGCGATAGCGCAGCATCAAACAATCAAGAAACGACAGGGATGACGCATGGTGCGCGCGAAGAACGTTCTCTGGATCATGTGCGACCAGCTTCGCTATGACTATCTCGGCTGCACCGGCCATCCCACGCTGAAGACGCCCAACATCGACGCCATGGCCAAGCGCGGCGTGCTGTTCAGCAAGGCCTATGTGCAATCGCCGATCTGCGGCCCGTCGCGAATGTCGTTCTACACCGGCCGCTACATGCGTTCGCACGGCTCGCACTGGAACGGCTGGCCGCTTCGCGTCGGCGAGCCGACGCTCGGCGATCACCTCAAGAAGATTGGCGTGCGCAACGTGCTGGTCGGCAAGACCCACATGGCGCCCGACCTCGAAGGCATGAAGGCGCTCGGCATTCCCCCGGAATCCGTCATCGGCGTGCATGTCGCCGAATGCGGCTTCGAGCCCTATGAGCGCGACGACGGCCTGCATCCGACCGGACGCCCGCGCCCGAAATACGACGACTATCTGCGCAGCCAAGGTTTCGAGGCCACCAATCCCTGGGAGCACTGGGCCAATTCAGGCGCGACCGAGGATGGTTCGCTGCAGAACGGCTGGCTATTGGTGCACGCCGACAAGGCCGCGCGCGTGCCGGACGAGCATTCCGAGACGCCCTACATGACGCGGCGCGCGATGGATTTCATCAGCGAGGCCGAGACCGACGGCCGGCCGTGGTGCCTGCATCTGTCCTACATCAAGCCGCACTGGCCCTATATCGCGCCAGAACCCTACGCCAGCATGTATTCGACCGAGGACATGATCCCGGTGATCCGCTCGATGCGCGAGCGGCAGAATCCGCATCCGGTGTTCGGCGCCTATATGGACATGCGCTACTCCCGCAACATGGCGCGCGACGAGGCGCGGGAGAAGGTGATCCCGACCTATATGGGCCTGATCACCCAGATCGACGACCAGATGGGCGTGCTGATGAAGTTCTTAGGTGAGCGCGGCCTGCTGGACACGACCATGATCGTGTTCACCTCCGATCATGGCGACTATCTCGGCGATCACTGGATGGGCGAGAAGGACCTGTTCCACGAACAGTCGGCGAAGATCCCGCTGATCATCATCGACCCATCGAACGAGGCCAACGCCACGCGCGGCACGCGCAGCGACGCACTGGTGGAAGGCATCGACCTCGCGCCGACTTTCGTCGATTATTTCGGCGGCAAGGTGCCGGGCCACATCCTCGAAGGACGCTCGCTGCTGCCGCTGCTACGCGGCCCGACACCGAGCGATTGGCGCAAAGTGGCGTTCTCCGAATACGATTACGCCATGCAGGACGTGCGGCTGAAGCTGAACCAGCCGATCGAGCGCTGCCGCCTGTTCATGGTGTTCGACGGCCGCTGGAAATACATCCACGCCTCCGGCTTCCGCCCGATGCTGTACGATCTCGAAACCGATCCGGAGGAGTTTCTGGATCGCGGCGACGATCCTGATTGCGCCGGCATCATCGCGCGGCTCCAGGCCGAGCTGTTCGACTGGGCGCTGCATCCGAACGACCACATCACGACGCCGCGCGAGAAGATCGCGGCCTATGCGGACAACCAGCTGCAGGTGAAGGGCGGCGTCTTGATCGGCATCTGGGATGAAGCGGAGCTTGCCGCAATCAAGGACGGCATCGCGCAGCGCGCGAAAATGTGAGTTGGTCTTCGCCTCTCCCCGCTTGCGGGGAGAGGCCGGATCGCATCGCCAGATGCGATCCGGGTGAGGGGGACTCTCCGCGAGTCCAACTGTCACCGTTCCCGCGGAGACTCCCCCTCACCCCAACCCTCTCCCCGCAAGCGGGGCGAGGGAGAGGACCTCAATTCTCGATCTTGTATCCCGTCGCCTTCACGATCGGCTGCCACAGCGCGATGTTCGCGGCGAGCTCCTTCGACAGCCCGTCCGCATTGCTGCCGACCGGGATCAGCCCGATCGCGGTGAGCTTCTCCTTCACCTCGGGCTTGGCGAGCGCAGCGCTCGCGGCGGCACCGAGCTTGCTGGCGAAATCCGGCGGACTGCCGGCGGGAAGCCACATGCCGTACCAGGCGTCCGCGACGAGATCGATGCCGCTCTCCTTCAGCGTGGGAACCTCCGGCGCGAACGGCGAACGCTCCGCACTCGATGACGCGATGATCTTCACACCCTTGGCGCGATGCTGTGGCAGTGCGTCCGCCAACGTGACGATCCCAAAGGAGATATGGCCGCCGACGAGATCGTTGAGGATCGGCGCGCTGCCACGATAGGGCACGCGGGTCAGGGGAATACCGAGATCCTTCTCCAGCTTGGAGCCCATGAAATGCGGAATCGTGCCGTTGCTCGGCACGCCGAACGAGGTCTTGTCCGGATGCGCCTTCAGCCAGGCGACGAATCCCTTGAAGTCAGCGGCTTCGATCGCGGGATTGATGACGACGGCGAATTCAAACCGTGCCAGCAGCGACACCGGCATGAAATCCTTGGCGGTGTCGAAGCTCGGCGCCGTCTCCACCATCGGCAGCAGGTACATGGTCGGCCCCGTCGTCACCAGCACCATGCTGCCGTCCGGGCTCGCGCCCTTCACCGCCTTGATCCCGATCAGGCCGTCGCCGCCGGTGCGGTTCTCGACCACGATGGTCCGTTGCAGCACCGGGGCCATCTCCTGCGCGATCAGCCGGCACAGCGTGTCGCCGCCGGCGCCCGCCGCAAACGGAAATATGATCTTGGTCAGCCCGGCCTGCGCCTGCGCCTCACCTGCCTGCGCCAGCAGCGGCAGGCCGAGGCATCCGGCCATGAATTTGCGGCGATCCATTCTTTTCCTCTCCGGCCTCATTTTGGTTGGCCGCAGTTAGGACCAGAGCGGCGTCCCGGACAAGGCCGACCTTCGCCATTTACCACGCCGGCCGCCTTGCGCCGGCCATCGTCCTGCTGCAAAAGCAGGCCTATCGGCGCCGCTCTCTCGCTCCGCCGTTTCCAAGAGCAGATCGCCCGAGCGCGCCGACACACATACAGACATGGCCAGCCCCGAACTCAGTCAATTCCGCCGTATCGTCGTCAAGGTCGGCTCCGCGCTGCTGGTCGATTCCGACAAGGGCGAGGTGCGGGCGTCCTGGCTGGCCGCGCTCGCCGACGACATGGCCAAGCTGCACAAGGAGGGACGCGACGTCCTCGTCGTCTCCTCCGGCTCGATCGCGCTCGGCCGCAGTCGCCTCAAATTGCCGCGCGGTCCGCTGAAGCTGGAAGAGAGCCAGGCCGCCGCCGCCGTCGGCCAGATCGCGCTGGCGCGGATCTGGTCCGAGGTGCTCGGCGCGCATGGCATCGGCGCCGGCCAGATCCTGGTGACGCTGCAGGACACCGAAGAGCGCCGCCGCTATCTCAATGCCCGCTCCACCATCGGCAAGCTGCTGGAATGGCGCGCGATCCCCGTGATCAACGAGAACGACACGGTGGCGACCAACGAGATCCGCTACGGCGACAACGACCGCCTCGCCGCCCGCGTGGCCACCATGGCGAGCGCCGATCTGCTCGTGCTGCTGTCCGACATCGACGGGCTCTACGACGCCCCGCCGAAGAACAACCCGAACGCAAAGCTCATTCCGGTCGTCGAGAGCATCTCCTCGGAGATCGAGGCCGTGGCGGGCGACGCCGAGTCCGAGCTGTCGCGCGGCGGCATGCGCACCAAGGTCGAGGCGGCCAAGATCGCCACCACCGGCGGCACGCATATGCTTATCGCCTCGGGCAAGATCGAGCATCCGCTGCAGGCGATCGCCGATGGCGGACGCTGCACCTGGTTCCTGACGCCAGCCAACCCCATCACCTCGCGCAAACGCTGGATCGCCGGCACGCTGGAGCCGAAAGGCACGCTGACGATCGATGCCGGCGCCGTGACGGCGCTACGCGCCGGCGCCAGCCTGCTGCCGGCCGGCGTGATCAAGGTCGAGGGCCAGTTCGCCCGCGGCGACGCCGTGATCGTGCGCGGCCCCGACACCAGCGAGATCGGCCGCGGCCTGATCGCCTATGACGCCGACGAGGCCGAGCGGATCAGGGGCCGTTCCTCTCCAGACGTGATGGCCATCCTCGGCATCAGCGGCCGCGCGGAGATGATCCACCGCGACGATCTGGTGGTGGGCGGATAGAGCCCGACCGATCCCATCCGACGATCGAGGCCTACCACGCGTAGCGGACGCCGCCTTTGCCGGCGTAGCTCCTGACCACGTCCGAGAACGTCCCTTCGAACGACGCCGAGATCGAGACGCCATTGCGCCACGTGATCTCGGCGGACGCACTCGCCAGCGCGGCGTCGGGACCGGGCGATGCGCCGCCGACGACGAAGCTTGCGCCGGGCAAGGTCTGGAAGGTGGCGACGATGCTGCGATCGACGCCGTATTCGTGCGCCCACGCGGCCCGGCCGCGGACGGTCAGCACCGCCTGATCGATCAGGAGCGACTTGTCGGTGCGCAAGCCGATCTCGCTGCGCGTCGCAGTCGCCGTCCTCGCCGCGTAACGCAGTGCAAAGGTGCCGGAGCCGGCCACCGCCTGCTCGGCATAGGCGGGCAGATCGAACGCGGTCACCTGCGCGGCTGCATAAGGCGTGACGCCGAGCCATCGCGCCGCGAAACGGTAGCCGGCCTCGGCGCGTGCGGACAAGGCATTGGCATCGAATTGCGCCCGCAGCCGCTCGCTACCGCTCACGGTGACGGTGCGGTCGGTGGTGACGTCCTGCCAGCCATAGGCAAGCGCCGCGGTGACATAGGCCGGCCCGGCCGCATGCCGCACGAAAGCGCCGGCCTGGAACAGGTCGGAGCGACCGCCGCCGCTCGCGGCGACGTTGAAGCTCGTTCCGCCCCCGGCCAACGCGAAGCCGGCGACCGTGCGCGGCGACAACCACACATCCGCGCCGACGGCGGTGCCGGCCACGCGACTGGTGGCGGCGTTGGAGCCGGTCACCGCATTGCCGTCGGTCATCTGCGACCCGCCAAAGCCAGCGGCCCAAACGCTCCAGCGCGAATCGAAGCTCGCGCGCGACGGTGCCTTGGCCATCATGCCGTAGACCTCGCGCTCGGCGCCGTGGCGCTTACCGGCCACAGCGGCATAGCCGATCGCACCATCGGCATCCGCGCCGCGCGAACCGCGCCCGTCGACAAAGGGATCGGTGAGCACACCGAGAAACTGGTCCATGGCATCGAAGGTCGTCTGCTGCGCACCGGTTGCGGTCTCGCCGGAAAGCTGGGTCAGTGCGCCCGCCAGCGGCGTGCCGGTCAGCCCGAACAAGGCGACGAAGCCGGGTGGCAGCGTCCCGCCGCCGTTGAAGAAGCCGTTGAGCGCATCGGCGACATTTCGCTGATTGCGGTTCAACCCGCCGGGGGAGAGCGCACCGAGTTGCGCCGTCAAATCGATCAGCACGTCGGTTGCGGTGGTCCGCAGGCCGACGCTGAATCCGGCCGGCAGGGCGACGGTGGAGAAGGCGGTAAAATTGCCGCTGATCGACCCCGCATGCAGGATCGAATAGCTGCGGGTGAGATACGTTCCGGGCGCAAACGCCGCGGTCACGCCGCCCGCGAGCGTCGCGGCGCCGGTGACGACGGCGCCGGTCGTCGTGCTCGGATTGAGTTGCACCAGATAGGCCGCCCCCGACTGGAAGGCGAGATTGCCGGCAATCGTCGTTGCGCTGCCCGGCGTCCCCGAGCCGGGCGCGAAAATCGCCCCGCCCTGGATCAGCGTATTGCCGAGCGTGCCGCTGCCGCTGAGGATGGCACCGCTGCCGATCGTGGTCAGGCTCGACGACGCAATCGAGCCATTCACCCGCAGCTCGCCGCCGCCGACGAGGGTGGCCCCGCTGTAGGTGTTGACGCCGGTGAGCACCAGCAGGCCGCTGCCGGCCTTGGTCAAGGCCATCGCTCCCGCGCCGTCCTGGATCGTGCCGGAGAACACCGTCGAGCTATTGTCCCCGCCGGCGGTCAGGACGGCGGCGATGCCGCTGCTGGTCACGATGCCGGCGCCGGCCAGCGATCCCACGGCGTTGGAGAAACCGCCGAGGTCGAGCACCGCGCCGGCGAAAACCGTCATTGCGGAATTGTTGCCGAAGGCGCTGGTCGAGCCGGCCTGCAGCGTGCCGGCCTCGACCATGGTCGGGCCGGTATAGGTGTTCAGGCCCGACAGAACGAGCGTTCCGGCATAGCCGCTCTGGTTGTTGACGACGACGTCGCCCGACCCCGACAGCACGCCGCTCAGGTTGACGGTGTTGCCGGTGAGAACGTTGTAGGTCGGATCGCCGGTTGCCGTGATGTCGTTGGCGACAGTGAAGCTGCCGTTGAAGTTCACGGTGACGCCGGTGACGCCGCCGTTGAGCGTCAGCGCGCCGCTGCCGAGCGCGCCGGAATTGCCGACGACAAGCGTCGTGCCCTCGTTGATGGTGGTGCCACCGCTATAGGTGTTGGGGCCGGCAAGCGTGAGAGTGCCGCCGCCGCTCTTGGTGAGCGCGACGCTGCCGCCCTGGTCGGCGGCGTTGGTGCCGCCGCCGGGATTGGTTCCGCCCGAGCCGATGTAGTCGGCAATTCCGTTCGCAATCGACTGGCTGCCGGCGCCAAAGGCGAGTGTGGTCGGGGTGCCGCCGGTGCCCTGGAAGAAGATGCCGGACCCGAAGGCGCTGCCGGGATCGCCGTAGCCGCCGCCACCACCACCGCCGGCAACGCCGTTGCCGTTGACGGTCAATGAGCCGGTGACCGTGACGGTGCCGCCGGTCTGGACATAGACTGCGCCGCCGGCGCCGAGCCCGCCACCGCCGCCCGCGCCGCTCGCGACGAGCAGGCTGACATTCGCGGCTCCGGCGCCGAAGCCGCCGGCGCCGCCGGTGCGCGTCGTCGAGTAAGCGGCGGCGCCGCCGCCACCGAAACCGCCATTGCCGCCGGCGGCGCTAACTCCGCTGAATGCGCCGCCGCCGCCGCCGCCATACCCGCCCGCGCCGCCGCTAGCCTGGCCACCGATGAAGTTGGAGCCGCCGCCCCCGCCGCCGCCGAATCCTCCGCTGCCGCCCTGCGTGTTGCCCAGCGTATAACTATTGTCGGCGCCGCCGCCGCCACCACCGAACCCTCCATTCCCCCCGGTGCCGCCGCTGCTGGTTGTGCCTATGCCGCCGTTGGTGCCGCCGCCATTGGTGCCAAGACCGCTCACGCTATCGCTGCCGACGGCCAGCCCGCCGCCGCCGTTACCCGCTGAGCTCGGGCTGCTTCCGCCATTTCCTCCCATCCCGCCGCCGCCACCGGCCAGGTTGTTGGTGAAGGCGCCGCCCGCGCCCCCGCTCGCCTGGTTGTTGCTCAGGCTCACATTGCTGAGCGTCAGCGCGCCGTTGCTCGACACGAACACCGCGCCGCCGAGACCGGCGCCGCCGCCGCCACCGTCGATGCCGAGGCCGCCATGCGCCGCCGCATTGGCGATGGAAAGATTCGCGATCGTGACCGAATAGGTCGAGCCGGTCGTCCCGGCGTCGCCAATGAAGAACGGGCGATAGGTCCCGGCCCCGCTGATGACGGGGTTGTTGCCGTTGCCGTCGATGGTCAGGTTCCTGGTGATGACAGGCAGCTCGCTCGCAAGCGTGATGGTGCCGCCGGTCTGGAACATGATGGTGTCGCCATTGCCGGCGCTGGTGATCGCCGCCCGCAGGCTCCCCGCGCCGCTATCTGCCGTGGTCGTCACAAACAGCGTGGCTGCGTTTGCCTGGCAGGCGAGACCGAGCGTGGTGGCGAGAAGCGCGAAGCGCAGCGGCAGTCCGATGGACTTCAATGTCGCGAACCTCAAGCAGAAGCATTGCGCACCTGCCTGCAAGTCGGGCATTCGCGACGTCGTAAGACGCCGCAGAGGGGTAACAGGTTGTCCATGCGGGCGATGTGCTCAGCGTCTCACGCGAGGATTTCACCGGACGCTGATGCACGCGGAGCACAGAGCCGCTTGGCTGCACCAGCCTCGCACGATCTCACCAGGGTAGTGTTGCTTGCGACGCGGTTTTCGGATCGCTAATGAATGCTGCCGATATCGGCGCCCGCATTGGTCAACGCCGTGTGCGGTCTTGCCGTTGTCGAAACGCGATGTCCACGAGGCACGAATGAGCGAGACCATGTCGGCCGACGAGACCGGGCGCGGCGCGCCCGCGCTCGCACAGTTGCGGGCGGCAACATCGGGCATCTGCGACGTCATTCCGCTGACCGCCGACGATGACTTCCATGTTTCCACGGCGACAATGGCGTTCGGCAATGCCTTGCTGATCGAATCCTTCGCGACCGCGCTGGAATACGACAGGACACCCGCGCACGTCGCGCGCGGCGGCCTCGATCACTATCAAGTCGTCCTCTGCCTGCACGGCGAAATGCAGTTCGCCTCGGGACGCCGCGAGGTGACGCTGCGGCCTGGCGACATCTGCCTGATCGACATGGCGCAACCGAACCGCACCGTGCTGACGGGAGCGGACGACGCGCGCGCCCACCACATGGCGCTGATCCTGCCGCGCCCGCTGCTGGCGCCCCGGCTGGCCCATCCGGACTCGGCGACGGCGTCATCGCTGCCGGCCGGGCATCTCCACGCCCGCCTTCTGGCAAGCCAGTTTGCCGCGCTTTGGCGGCCGACCGAGCCTGATGCCGGCGCCCCCAACGCCACCATCGAGGCTACGATCGAGGCCATGGCCGATATCGTCGCCGGGGCCGCCGGCAGCGTGGTCGACGTGAACGGCACCATCGAGCGGGCCGAGCGGCATCTGTATCTCGCGATGATCAAGCGCCACATCGCAGCCAATCTCGACATCGAAGCGCTCACGGCCCAGGAGCTCTGCCGCCGTTTCCAGATCTCCCGGGCCAGCCTTTATCGCCTGTTCGAGGACGACGGCGGTCTCGCACGCTACGTGCAGGAGCAAAGGCTCAATCGCGCCTTGATGCTGCTGATCTCGCCGGCGTCGCGGGACCGGCGCCTGATCGATCTTGCCGTCGATCTGCAATTCAGCAGCGACTCCACGTTCGTCCGCGCCTTTCGCCGGCAGTTTGGCCTGACCCCGGGCGAGATCAGGAGCATGTCGGCAGCCTGGATCAGGGATCACGGCCAGGAGCCGGGACCGGACGAGCTGCTTCATCGGCTGGGGCGCCACTGACAGGCGGGTGTTTTCCCGGCCCCACCATGCGAATTCGTGCCGGCCCGCACGGCCTTGCGGCCCCTGCCGGCGCGATTCCCAGCCTCGCCAAACCCGGGATTTCCGTGCTAGGACACTGCCTTAGCAGAAGGTTGAAACCCCAATGGCCGCCCCCCTCAAAGCCGTCGACGGCAATGCCGATCGTGCCAGCGATCTCTTGGCGCTGATGTCCGATCTCGCCACCCGTGCCCGCGCTGCCGCGCGTGTGCTGGCGCTGGCGCCGCCGGAGCAGAAGAACCGGGCGCTCGAAGCCATGGAGCGGGCGATCCGCGGCAATGCGGCGGCGATCCTCGCCGCCAATGCCGAGGACGTCGCGGAGGCCCGCGCGTCCGGCAATGCCACCTCCTCCTTCATCGACCGCCTGACGCTGACGCCGGCGCGTATCGAGGGCATGGCCGAGGGCATCGGCATCGTGCGCGGCATCGCCGATCCCGTTGGCATCGTCACCGAGAGCTGGCAGCGGCCGAACGGCATGATCATCGAGCGCGTGCGCGTGCCGCTCGGCGTCGTCGGCGTGATCTTCGAGAGCCGCCCGAACGTTGCGGCGGATGCCGGCGTGCTGTGCCTGAAGTCGGGCAATGCCGTGATCCTGCGCGGCGGCTCCGACAGTTTCCGCTCCTGCCGCGCCATCCACGAATGCCTGGTGCAGGGCCTGCGCGACGCGGGCCTCCCCGAGGCCGCCATCACGCTGGTGCCGACGCGCGACCGCGCGGCGGTCGGCATGATGCTGTCGGGGCTGAACGGCGCGATCGACGTCATCGTGCCGCGCGGAGGAAAAAGCCTCGTCGCACGCGTCGAGCAGGAAGCGCGCGTGCCTGTGTTCGCGCATCTCGAAGGCGTCAACCACGTCTATGTCGACGCCAGCGCCGACCTCGCCATGGCGAAGTCGATCGTGCTCAACGCGAAAATGCGCCGCACCGGCGTCTGCGGCGCGGCCGAGACGCTGCTGGTCGATCGCGCCGCTGCTGCGAAGAACCTGAAGCCGCTGGTCGAGATGCTGATCGAGGCCGGCTGCGAAGTACGCGGCGACGATGCCGTGCAAAAGGCCGATGCACGCGTCAAGCCCGCGAACGAAGACGATTGGGACACCGAATATCTCGACGCGATCATCGCCGCAAAAGTGGTGGACGGCGTCGACGGCGCAATCGCGCACATCCAGAGCCACGGCTCGCACCACACCGACGCGATCGTGAGCGCTGACGAGCGTGCGGCGAAGAAATTCCTCAGCGAGGTCGATTCCGCGATCGTGCTGCACAACGCCTCGACGCAGTTCGCCGATGGCGGCGAGTTCGGCTTCGGTGCCGAGATCGGCATCGCCACCGGTCGCTTCCACGCCCGCGGCCCTGTCGGCGCCGAGCAATTGACGAGCTTCAAATACCGCGTTCACGGCACCGGGCAGACGCGGCCGTAGGTAACGTTGCAAGGCGCGGGGCATTGAGCAATAATTTCGTCGTGCCGCGCTTCTTCGCGCAGGCCGTACCGCCGTACACCGAAGGCATGCGCATCGGCCTGCTCGGCGGCTCGTTCAATCCGCCGCACCAGGCTCATCGCGCGATCAGCCAGTTCGCACTGAAGCGCCTTCAGCTCGATCGCGTGTGGTGGCTGGTGACGCCGGGCAATCCGCTCAAGGAGAACGGCAATCTGCACGAGCTCGGCGAGCGCATGCAGGCCGCCCGCGACGTCGCCAACGATGCCAGGATCGAGGTGAGCTGTCTCGAATCCGTCATTCGCACCCGCTATACTATCGACACGATCAACACCTTGCGCCGCCGCCTCTCCGGCTTGCGCTTTGTCTGGATCATGGGCGCCGACAACCTCGCTCAATTCCATCGTTGGCAGCACTGGCGGCGCATCGCCGACCAGGTGCCGATTGCGGTCATCGATCGCCCGCCGCAGAGTTTTCGCGCCCTCGCCTCTCCCGCCGCCCAGGCGCTCGCGCGCTACCGCCTGCCCGAGAATAAGGCAACCCTGCTTGCGGATCAGCCGCCGCCGGCCTGGGTTTTCCTGACCGGAATGAAGCTGAATCTCTCCTCGACCGGCCTGCGGAACCCGGACGGAAGCTGGAAAGGTACGAAGTGAGTCAGACTGTGCGGAGGGGGCTCTCTGGCATATTGAAACCCTTAACCCCACATGATGTAGTGTAACCGGTGAGCGCCGGATTCGGCGTTCGCGATACAGTGAAAGGAATGGTCCCTGACCACATCTGTATTGTCCAAGTCTGTTTTACCCAAGGTTGCCAAGCCGACGCGTAAAACATCGACCAAAGCTGCGGCCTTGAAGGCGCAACCCGACGCCGACAAGACGCTGAGCCTGATCCTCTCCCGCCTCGAGGACATGAAGGCGGAAGAGACGGTCACCATCGACCTTCGCGGCAAATCGGCGTATTCCGACTACATGATCGTCACCACCGGCCGGGCCAACCGGCACGTCGGCGCGATCGCGGAAAACGTCACCAAGAGCCTCAAGGAAAACGGCATCAAGAACATCCATGTCGAGGGCTTGCCCAATTGCGACTGGGTGCTGATCGATTCCGGCGACGTGATCGTGCACGTGTTCAGACCCGAGGTCCGCGAATTCTACAATCTCGAGCGGTTGTACACGCAGGGCCCGGGGGCGGCGAAGGCGATCTAGGCTCACCTGAGCCGATTTCGAATCGGCTGACGCGCATGCTAGCGTCGTGCGCGCGCTTATCGCGCGCGATCTCGAAAACGCGACTCTGAAGACATCATGCGTGTTGCTGTCATTGCGGTGGGCCGGCTGAAGCAGGGCCCCGAACGGGAGCTTGCCGACCGCTATTTCGAGCGGTTCGACGAGGCCGGCCGCAAGCTCGGATTCCGCGAGCTCCTGATCCACGAAATCCCCGAAAGCCGCGCGCGCGACACCGCCACGCGGATGGCTGAAGAGGCCGCGGCGATCTCGGCCCATGTTCCGGACAAGGCGATCCTGGTGGCGATGGACGAGCGCGGCCAGAATCTCGATTCCACCGTATTCGCACGGAATCTCGGCCGCTGGCGCGACGAGGGGGCCGGACATACTATCTTCGTGATCGGAGGGGCGGACGGACTTTCGCCCGAATTGCGCCGTAAGGCCAAGCTCGCGATCGCGTTCGGCTCTGCGACCTGGCCGCATCAAATGGTCCGCGTCATGCTTCTGGAACAGCTTTACCGGGCCGCCACCATCCTGGCCGGCCACCCCTATCACCGCGCGTGATGCGCGCCACAACGAGCACCTTTGCCGACACGATGCGAGCGCCGCTCCTCAACCTGCTGCTGATCACTGGCGTTGCCGGCGCAAGCCTCGCGCAAGCGAACATAAGCCTCGCGCAAGCTCAGACGCAGGGTCAGACGATTGCGCCGGCGCCGCAGACCGCAGCCGTCTCGCCCGATGCCATCAAGCAGCGCGAGCAGGAGCTGGAAGCCGCCCGCGCCAGGCAAAAGAGCGCCGAGGAAGCGCAGGCCAAGCTCAAGGCCGAGATCACATCGCTCGGCAAGGACCGCACGCAGCTCAATCAACAGCTGATCGACACCGCCGCCAATGTGCGCGCGGTCGAGACCAAGATCGACGACACCGAAGCGCGGCTGCGAAACCTGAACGGCCGCGAGCAGGAGATGCGCGCTTCACTGGATTCGCGCCGCGCCGACATCGTCGAGGTGCTGGCGGCGTTGCAGCGGGCCGGACGGCGCACGCCGCCGGCGCTGCTGGTGCGCCCCGAGGATGCGCTGCAATCGCTGCGCACCGCGATGCTGCTCGGCGCCGTCGTCCCCGAATTGCGCGGCCGCGCCGAGAAGATCGCAAGCGAGCTCGGCGAGCTCGTCGCCTTGCGCAAGACCATCGCCACCGAGCGTGACCAGCTCGCCGCCGACCGCGACAAGGTCAGGAGCGATCAGACCCGCCTCACCGCCCTCGTCGACGAGCGGCAGCGCCAGCAGGCGGCGCGCGAAAAGGATCTCGACGCCGAGAACTCGCGCGCGATCATGCTTTCAAAGCAGGTCGGCGATCTCCAGGGCCTGATCACCAAGATGGAGCAGGACCTGCAAAGCGCCGCCAAGGCCGCCGAGAAGGCGGCCGAAGCTGCAAAGCAGGCCGAGGCCAAGGCAGCCGCCAGTGCCAAGGCCGGGCCGGGCGCCTTCAAGGACCGCTCCCGCACCACCCCGGCCATCGCGTTCGCCTCGGCCAAGGGTCTGCTCCCGCTTCCGGTTAACGGTAACAAGATCAGGGATTTTGGCGGTTCCGACGGGGTCGGTGGGGTCCAGAAGGGCATTTCGCTGGCAACCAAGCCCGGCTCCCAGGTCACGACACCGTGTGACGGCTGGGTGGTCTATTCCGGCCCGTTCCGCAGCTATGGACAACTCTTGATCCTCAACGCCGGGGGCGGGTATCATGTCCTGATCGCCGGGATGGAGCGCATTTCGGTCAACATCGGACAGTTTGTGCTCACGGGGGAGCCGGTCGCGACCATGGGGTCGACATCTCAAGTCGCCTCCATTCTCGCGACCAACGCGAGTCAACCTGTGCTGTATGTCGAGTTCCGTAAGGACGGCACTCCAATCGATCCAGGCCCATGGTGGGCCGCAAATGAAGGCGAGAAGGTTCGCGGATGATGCGCAAGACTTCAGTAATCCTCCTCAGCGCAGCCACCGGTGCGGCGCTGACGCTGTTCGTGACCCAGCCGCGCGCGGTGTTCATGGGCTCCAGCGCGCGAGCCGCCACCGCGGACACCTATCGCCAGCTCAATCTGTTCGGCGACGTCTTCGAGCGCGTGCGCTCGGACTATGTCGAGAAGCCCGACGACACCAAGCTGATCGAATCCGCGATCAGCGGCATGCTCACCGGCCTCGATCCGCATTCGAGCTACATGGACGCCAAGAGCTTCCGCGACATGCAGGTGCAGACCCGCGGTGAGTTCGGCGGTCTCGGCATCGAGGTCACGATGGAAGACGGCCTGATCAAGGTGGTCTCGCCGATCGACGACACGCCGGCCTCGCGCGCCGGCATCATGGCCAACGACATCATCACCAATCTCGACGACGAGGCGGTGCAGGGCCTGACCCTGAACCAGGCGGTCGAGAAGATGCGCGGCCCGGTCAACACCAAGATCAAGCTGAAGATCATCCGCAAGGGCCAGGACAATCCGCTCGACGTCACGCTGGTGCGCGACAACATCCGCGTCCGTTCGGTGCGCGCGCGCGTCGAGCAGGACGACATCGCCTATATCCGCATCACCACCTTCAACGAGCAGACCACCGAAGGCCTGAAGCGCGAGGTCGCCAACCTCTCGAATCAGATCGGCGACAAGCTCAAGGGCTACATCATCGACCTCCGCAACAACCCGGGCGGCCTGCTCGAGGAAGCGGTTACCGTCTCCGACTCCTTCCTGGAGAAGGGCGAGATCGTCTCGACCCGTGGCCGCAATGCCGAGGAGACCCAGCGCCGCACCGCGCATGCCGGCGACCTCACCAAGGGCAAGCCGGTCATCGTGCTGGTCAATGGCGGCTCGGCCTCGGCGTCGGAAATCGTCGCCGGCGCGCTGCAGGACCACAAGCGCGCGACCATCGTCGGCACGCGCTCGTTCGGCAAGGGCTCGGTGCAGACCATCATCCCGCTCGGAAGCGGCAACGGCGCGCTGCGCCTGACCACGGCGCGCTATTACACGCCGTCGGGCAAGTCGATCCAGGCCAAGGGCATCGTGCCCGACATCGAAGTGCTGCAGGACGTGCCGGACGAGCTGAAGGCGCGCACCGACACCAAGGGCGAGGCTTCGCTGCGCGGCCATCTCAAGAACGACGGCGACGAGAAGACCGGCTCGCAGTCCTATGTCCCGCCGGACGCCAAGGACGACAAGGCGCTCAAGCTCGCCGGCGACCTGCTCCACGGCATCAAGAACAGCGCCTCGGCCGCGCCCGCCCCGGGCGGCGACACCAAGGCCACGACCGACAAGCCCAAGGCGGCGAACTAAGGCGGCCAACTAAGTCGGCGTCTCACGCGATCCCACAAAGGGCGGCTCCAGGAGCCGCCCTTTTCGTTTGGAACTCTCATTGTACTGCTGGCATCCCCGGCCTATCCCGGCCTGCCGCCGCTTGACCTCGGCGTGGTATCGTCGGCACGAGTGATTCGGGATCGCGCATGACTGAAACGGCCGATGATCTGAGCGCCCCGCTCGGACAGGACAAGCCGCGCCGGAAACGCCGGCTGCGGCTGCCGTTCTCGGCCATGCAGCTGCTCGCCGTGCTGCTCGGCCTGTTCCTGCTCACCTTTGCCGGCTTCGCCATCTTCAACAAGGATCCGCTCGGCGGAGAGCCGATGACGCGGATCGCGATCCGGGATCCCAAGGCGACCGACGAGAAGCCCGCGGCCTCCGGTCACGGCCAGGACGGCAAGCACGAGAGCAAGCCGGACAGCAAGCTCGAGACCAAGGACGCGCCGAAACCGCCGGGCGAGCAGAAGACCGTCACCATGATCGACGGCTCGACCGGCGCGCGCCACGACGTGGTGATCGGCGCCGGCGATGCCGCCGAGAAGAGCGAAGCCGCGGCCGCTTCAGCCCCGCCGCCGGTCATGGCCGGAATCGATCCGAAGCTGCTGGAGAAGTCGCGCTACGGCATGATCCCCGTGGTCGCCGGCGACCTGAAGCCGTTCAACGTCTATGCCGCGGATGCCGACCGTGCCAAGGCCGCCAAGATGCCGGTGGTCGCCATTGTGATCGGCGGCCTCGGCGTCGGCGCCGCCAAGACCCTAGATGCCATCATGAAGCTGCCGCCGGCGGTGACGCTGGCCTTCACGCCCTACGGCGCCGATCCCGGCAAGCTCGCCGAGCGCGCCCGCGCGCAGCGCCACGAGATCTTCCTGCAGATCCCGATGGAGCCCTACGACTTTCCCGACAACGACCCGGGCCCGCAGACGCTGCTGACCTCGCTCAGCGCCGACCAGAACATGGACCGCCTGTACTGGCATCTGAGCCGGATGCAGGGCTATGCCGGCATCACCAATTTCATGGGCGCGCGCTTCATCGCGACGGAGCCGGCGATGCAGCCGATCATCCGCGAGGCGGCCAAGCGCGGCCTCGGCTTCTTCGACGACGGCTCCTCGCCCCGCAGCATCGCGTCCCAGGCAGCAAGCAGCGCGGCGATGCCGTTCGGCAGAGGCGACATCGCGATCGACGCGGTGCCGACCCCGACCGAGATCGACCGCGCCCTGAACAAGCTCGAATCGGCGGCCCGCGAGCGCGGCGCGGCCGTCGGCACGGCCTCCGCCCTTCCCGTCTCGATCGACCGCATCAGCGCCTGGACCAAGACATTGGGCGACCGGGGTATTCTTTTGGTGCCATTGACAACCGCGATGCTGAAATCAAAATCCAGCTAAATCAACGAATTGGTACGGCACGGATCCTGGCAGGGACCCGGTCAAGCCGTACCGGCAGCATGCGAGAGGTCTGGCGGAATGGCGCGTTACGAGGATCTGCCCTACCGGACCTGTGTCGGCGTGATGCTGATCAACACGAAGGGACTGGTGTTCATCGGTCGCCGCGCCGGCGGCATCGAGCATGTCGACGACACCCATGTCTGGCAGATGCCGCAGGGCGGCGTCGATCCCGGCGAGGACACCTGGGAAGCCGCCAAGCGCGAGCTCTATGAGGAGACCAGCGTGCGCTCGGTCGAGCGGCTCGGCGAGGTCCCCGACTGGCTCACTTACGACATCCCGCGCACGGTCGCCGGACGCGCCTGGAAGGGCCGCTACCGCGGCCAGCGCCAGAAATGGTATGCGGTGCGCTTCACCGGCAAGGACAGCGAGATCAACGTCGAGAAGCCCGGCGGCGGCGGCCACAAGGCCGAGTTCGTGAGCTGGCGCTGGGAACCGATGAAGAACCTGACCGGGCTGATCATCCCCTTCAAGCGCCCGGTCTATGAGCGCGTGGTGCAGGAATTTTCCGCGCTGGCGGATGAATAAATCGAATTGTCGTCCCGCTTCGGTGCTAATGCACCCGGGAATGACGATGAGAGATTTGCGCGTGACGAATGAAAAGCCCTACCGTCCCAATGTCGGGATCGCGCTGTTCAATGCCGATGGCCATGTCCTGATCGGCCACCGCTTCAAGGGCGACGGGCCCGAGATCATCCTGCCCGGCCTCGACTGGCAGATGCCGCAGGGCGGCGTCGACGAGGGCGAGAATTTGCGCGATGCGGCGATGCGCGAGCTCTGGGAGGAGACCAACGTCGTCAGCGCAAGCTTCCTCGGCGAGACCGACTGGTTCACCTACGAGTTCCCGCCTTACGACGGACCGCAGACGCACCGCCTCGCAAAATTCCGCGGCCAGCGCCAGAAATGGTTCGCGCTGCGCTTCACCGGCAAGGACGACGAGATCGATCCGCTGACGCCGCAAAACGGCCAGCCCGCGGAGTTCGATGCCTGGCGCTGGGAGCGCCTCGACCGTGTTGCCGACCTCGTGGTGCCGTTCCGGCGGGAGGTCTATCGCGCGGTGGCAAGCGAGTTTGCGGCCTTCGCCAACTGAAATCGCGAAAACAACCCCATGCACAGTAGAATGGGATTGAAATCATTCGAGAATTTTTCGCCGGAGATTGGCGCGTGAGGGGCGCACCATTCTCTCGCTCCATCGCCCGCTTGCCGGAGAGGGGTGGGGAGAGGGCGTCTCCCCGGTGGGATTCCCCCAGAGGTTTGAACCCTCACCCGGCGCGCGGGACGATGCTTCGCATCGCCCGGACGCGCCGACCTCTCCCGCAAGCGGGAGAGGTGACCGAGCCCGCCGCATGATCGAGTCAATCAAAAGCCATCCGGCTCGAGAGCATTTTCGGTTCTGATTGAATCAGAACCGAAGCTCTAGATTCTTGTTTTGACGCGTTTTCTTCACGCGAACCGGTGTCCACT
>NZ_LFJB01000016.1:0-33198 GCF_006658625.1 Bradyrhizobium sp. UNPF46 | reverse complement strand
GCCGGCTCACGGCGTCAAGCGCCAAGGACCCAACGGCTTCCCGCCCACCATCATTATGACAGGCTTTTCAGACACAGGGACCCAGGCCGCCCGGATCATGCTCTCGGCACAATGGGCCCCGACTCTGCAGCGCACCGTCAAGGGACCCTGCGCTGCGTCCGGGGCACGAGAGGAGCGCGCGGCGCCCCCCTACTTCTTCACCTTGCTCGCATCCATCTTGATGCTCGGATCCAGCATCTTCGTCGTAAACGCCGCCGTCACATCGAACGGCTTCTCCATGCCGAGATAGGTCTGGACCAGCTCGTAATCCTTCTTCATCCGCTCGCCGTCGATCCAGCCGAGACCCTTGGTCGTCGTGAACTCGTCCGTCATCAGGAACTTGATGCGCTCCCACTGGCGCTCCTGGTTCTCCTTGTCGAGGCCGGAGACCTGGTCGAGCAGCGCCTTCAGGCACGGCGTGGCGTCGGCGACGCAGGCCGCGAAGGCCTTCTGCGTGACACGCACGAAGTCTTCGACGACCTTCGGATTCTTCTGCAGGTACGCGCCGTTGACGATCAGCGAGTTGCCGTAGGGGTTGAGCCCGATGTCCTTCCAGTTGACGTAGCCGAGGTCCTGGCCGAACTCGATCAGCTTCAGATCGTGCTCGTTGTAGAAGTCGCTGATGATGTCGACGGTGTGGCTCTTCAGCGCCGCGATCTTCGCGGTCGGCCCGACATTGACGAAACCGACGGCATCGGGCGCTAGTCCTGCGGCCTTGGCGAAGGCCGGCCACATCACGCGCGAGGCGTCCCCGGGCGGATTGCCGATCTTGTGACCGGCAAAATCCTTGACCCCGTTCACGCCATAGCTCTTCAGCCAGTAGAAGGTCTGTCCGGTATTGGCGTAGACGCTCATCACAGCGACCGTGTCGGCGCCCTTGCTCTTGGCCACCAGCATGGTGGCGAGATCGGCGACGCCGAAGGGCGAGCCGCCGGAGCCGACCTTGGCGGCGGAGACGCCGGAGCCTTTGCCCGTCTCGATGGTGAGGTCGATGCCGGCCTTTTCGTACCAGCCTTGCGCCTTGGCGTAGTAATAGGGCGAGTGATCGGCCGTCGGCGTCCAGTTCAGGATCAGGTTGACGGCCTCGCCCGCGCTCGCCGGCACCGCCGGCAAACCGAGCATGAGGGCCACAACAGCCGCCGTCTGCAAACGCTTCATCGCATCTCTCCTCGTTGCCGCGACCCGGCTTGTCGCTCTCCCCGTGTGAGGATACCAATGCAACAAGCCCGCCCTCCACTTGTCAACTGTTTGGTTGGAAATGCCCGCAAGACGATCTGGCGACACCGTGCCGCAGCGGCGCGACCCCGTCGCCACCCGCAAGAAACTGCTCACCGCGGCCCGCCAGGAATTCGCCCGGCACGGCTTTGCCGGCGCCCGCGTCGACGAGATCGCGATGCGCGCGGGCGTCAACAAGCAGCTCGTCTACCACTATTTCGGCGACAAGGACGCGCTCTACCTCGCCGTGCTCGAATGGGTCTATGAGGACATCCGCGAGCAGGAGCGCAAGCTCAATCTCGAGGGCCTGCCGCCGGAGAAGGCGATCCTCCGACTGATCGAGGCCTCGTTCGACCATCTGGCCGCAAACCCTGATTTCATCGTGCTTTTGAACGACGAGAACCGCGGCGGCGCCCGCCATGTCCGGGGCTCGACGCGGCTGGAGGCGATGCACTCCCCCCTGGTGAAGAGCGTCTCCCACATCCTCAACGAAGGCGTGCGCGCGGGCGTGTTCCGCAAGGGGATCGATCCGGTCCAGCTCTATATCTCCATTGCAGGCCTCAGCTATTTCTTCTTCTCCAACACCCCGACGCTGTCGGCGATCTTCGGCAAGGACCTGTCGAGCCGCACCGCACGCCGCGCCCGCCGCCGGCACGTCGCCGATCTGGTGCTGCATTCGCTCCGGCCCTAATCAACCAAATGGTTGAAACTTCCCCCGAGGACGGCTAGGCTTGCGACTGCTTGGGCTGAAGATTTGCGGCATCGCCGCCGCGCCGACAGGGAGCAATCGGTGGCAGGAGACAGGGCACGCAGCTGGCGCAGTTTTGCGATCATCCTGGTCGTGCACCTCGCCGTGCTCGTGCTGTGGCAGGTCGCGGTCGACGCCTTCCACGTGCCGAAATTCATCCTGCCCTCCCCGCTCGCGACGATTAAGACGCTGGGCACCGCGAGCTACGCCTGGGGCGCCAACACGCTGGTGACGGCGGTCGAGATCCTCGGCGGCTTCGCGCTCGGCGCCTTCGTCGGTGTCGCCCTCGCCGTGATCTTCAGCTGGGCGCCACTGCTCAGCCTCGTGCTGCTGCCGCTGTTCGTGACGCTGAACATGATCCCGAAAGTCGCGCTCGGCCCACTCTTCATCGTCTGGTTCTCCTACGGCATCGTTCCGAACATCCTGATCGCCTTCAGCATCTGCTTCTTCCCGATCCTGCTCACCACCGCGCGGGGCCTGCGTGAGGTCGAGCCGGACCTGCTCGACCTCGTCAAATCGCTGCGCGGCTCGCGCTGGACGCTGTTCCGCAAGATCCAGCTGCCGGGATCGCTGCCTTACGTCTTCTCCGGCATGAAGGTCGGCGCCATCCTGGCGGTCGCCGGCGCCATCGTCGGCGAGTTCATCGCGTCCGAGCGCGGGCTCGGCTACCTCATGATCCAGGTGCAGTCCTCGCTCGACACGCCCGCCATGGTGATGGCCGTCGTGCTGCTGACGCTGCTTGGGGTCACCCTCTATGGCCTGGTGCTCGCCCTCGAACGCATGTTCGTGGTCGGCGACGCAAGACAAAGCTGACAACGGCAGAACCGAGGGACAAATCCATGCTGCTCACCCGCCAGACACTGCCGAAGACCATCCCCGATATCGCGGCCCTCGACGATCTGCTGTGCCGCCCGACCCAGGCCCTGATCGACGACCTCGCCAAGGTCGAGGGCGACATCATGATCCTCGGCGTCGGCGGCAAGATGGGCCCGACGCTGGCGGGCCTTGCCAAGGCGGCCGTGCCGGATCGCCGCGTCATCGGCGTCGCCCGTTTCAGCGAGGCCGGCGTAAAGGACTGGCTGCACGCGCGCGGCGTCGAAACGATCAATTGCGATCTGATGGACGAGAAGGCGATCCAGTCGCTGCCGAAGACGCCGAACATCGTCTTCATGGCCGGCAGGAAATTCGGCGCCGAGGGCGATCTGTCGCTGACCTGGGCGATGAACGCGCATGTGCCGGCGCTGGTGGCGCAGGCCTTCCCGTCTTCGCGCATCGTCGCGTTCTCGACCGGCTGCGTCTATCCGTTCGTCCCCGTCGACGGCACAGGCTCAACCGAGGACATGGCGCCGAATCCGCCCGGCGAATACGCGCAGTCCTGCGTCGGCCGCGAGCGCATGTTCGAATATTTTTCGCGCAAGTTCGGCACGCCGGGACGCCTGTTCCGCCTCAATTACGCGATCGACATGCGCTACGGCGTGCTGCACGACATCGCGACGAAAGTGCTGGCGGGCGTGCCGATCGACGTCAGCCTTGGCCACGTCAATTTCATCTGGCAGGGCGATGCGTCGGCGCAGGCGCTGCGATGTCTCGCGCACTGCACGTCACCGACCTCACCGATCAATGTCAGCGGCCACGAGATCCTGGCGGTGCGCGATCTCGCCCAGAAGTTCGGCGCAAGGTTCGGCCGGGCGCCGGTGCTGACGGGCAAGGAGGAGCCGACGGCGTGGCTGACCGACACGTCAAAGGCGGTCGAACTGTTCGGCCTTCCGGTCGTCGACACCGAGCAGTTGATCGCCTGGACCGCGGACTGGGTCTCCCGCGCCATGCCGAGCCTCGGCAAGCCTACCAAATATGAGGTGCGCGATGGCCGTTACTGACGGTGCGCCCATCCTCAAGCTCGGCACCGACGACGCGATCGCGGGGCTCGCGCTGTCGACGGAGGCGCACTGGAACCAGACCGAGGAGGACTGGCGCATCTTCCTGCGCGACGGCGTCGTGTTCGGCATTCGTGACGGCATGCGGCTGATCGCAACCGCAGCACTGCTACCCTATCCCGGCAACAACGCCTGGATCAGCATGGTGCTGGTGTCAGGCACGCATCGCCGCCGCGGCCTTGCCACGCGCCTCGTCGATGCTTGTCTCGAAACCGCACGCCAGAACGGTCTGACGAGCTGGCTCGACGCCACGCCGGACGGCGCTGCCGTCTACGGGCCGCTGGGGTTCACCCCGACGCTGCAATTGCGCCGCCTGAGGCTGGCGCGGCCCGGACAGGCCGATGCGCCGCCATTGTCGTCCGCGCCCCTCGAAGCGCTTGCCGAGCGGGACCAGCGAGCCACCGGCTTCGACCGGACTGCCCTCCTCTCGGCCTTCGCCCAGCGCGCAGGCTCGCGCATCGTCGCCGCGAACGGCGCCATCGCGCTGGTGCGTGACGGCCGGACCGCCCGCCATATCGGCCCGTTGTTCGCCGACAATGCCGCTGCGGCTCTGACCATGGTCGACGAGATCGCGCACTCCGAGACCGGCCCGCTCCTGCTCGACGCCATCGCGTCGCAAGATGCATTCCTGGAAGGACTGACCGCCACCGGCTGGACCATCGAGCGGCCATTCCAGCGCATGCGGTTTGGCCCCGCCGCCGTCACGGCCGAGGAACTGCCATTCGCCGTCGCCGGCCCCGAATTCGGATAGGACATCATGCACCACAGCCAGATCAATGCCGACATCCGCAAGCTGATCGCTGAGGGCACCGTGCTGCCGGCGCATCCCCTCGCGCTCACCGCCGAGCGCCAGCTCGACAAGCAGCATCAGCGCGCGCTGACGCGCTACTACATCGACGCCGGCTCGGGCGGCCTTGCCGTCGGCGTCCACACGACGCAGTTCGCGATCCGCGATGTCGGCCTCTACCGTCCCGTGCTCGAGCTCGCGGCCGAGACCGCGGCCGCCTGGACCAAGCGTCCGCTCGCGATGGTCGCGGGCCTTGCGGGTCCGACAGGACAGGCGGTCGCCGAGGCCCGCACCGCACGCGACATCGGTTATCACGCCGGGCTGCTCAGCCTCGCCGCGATGAAGAGCGCTTCCGAGGACGAGATCATCGCCCACTGCACCTCGGTTGCCGCCGAAATTCCGCTGGTCGGCTTCTATCTGCAGCCGGCCGTCGGCGGCGTCATCCTGTCGAGCCGGTTCTGGCAACGCTTTGCCGAGATCGACAATGTCATCGCGATCAAGATCGCGCCGTTCAACCGTTATCGGACGCTCGACGTGCTGCGCGGCGTCGCGGCGGCGGGCGCGCTCGACCGTGTCGCGCTCTACACCGGCAATGACGATCACATCCTGCTCGATCTGATGCTGCCGTTCGATCTGCGCGACAAAGGCGTGACGACGCGCACGTACTTCAAGGGCGGCCTGCTCGGCCATTGGTCGGTGTGGACGGCGAGCGCGATCAAGCAGTTCGAGCGCTGCAAGGCGGTCCGGCACAAGGACAGCGTGCCCGCGGACCTGTTGGCGCTCGATGCCCGCGTCACCGATTGCAACAGTGCCTTCTTCGACGTCGCCAACAATTTCCACGGCTGCATCGCCGGCTGCCATGAGGTGTTGCGGCGCCAGGGCCTGATGAAGGGCCTGTGGTGCCTCGATCCGAATGAGGGCCTCAGCCCCGGCCAGAAGGAGGAGATTGACCGCGTCTATCGCGAGCATGCCGACCTCAGCGACGATACGTTCGTCGCCGCGAACTTGAACAAATGGCTGGCATGAGCTCGCCCCCCTTCATCAGCCTGCAAGGCGTCCGGAAGGTCTATCGCTCCGGCGGCGCCGAATTCCTGGCGGTGTCCGACGTCACTATGGACGTGCAGGAAGGTGAGCTGGTCTCGCTGGTCGGCCCCTCCGGCTGCGGCAAGACCACCGTGATGAAGATCCTGGCCGGCCTGCACGGCGCCGACGGCGGCACGGTGAAGATCGGCAACGCCGGCAGCCCGTTCGATCCGACCCGCGATATCGGCATGGTGTTCCAGCAGGCCCTGCTGCTGAAATGGCGCACCATCCTGGACAACGTGCTGCTGCCGGCCGAGATCGTCGGCCTGCCGATGAAGGCCGCGCGCGAGCGGGCGCGCGATCTGCTCAACCTGGTCGGGCTTGCCGGCTACGAGCAGAAATATCCGCAGCAGCTCTCCGGCGGCATGCAGCAGCGCACCGCCATCGCGCGCGCCTTCATTCACGATCCCAAGCTGATCCTGATGGACGAGCCGTTCGGCGCGCTGGACGCACTGACGCGCGAGCAGATGAACCTGGAGATGCTGCGGATCTGGCGCGAGAGCGGCAAGACCATCATCTTCGTCACGCACTCGATCCAGGAAGCGGTGTTCCTGTCGTCGCATTGCGCCGTGCTGACCGCGGGGCCCGCGAAGATGGCCGACTATTTCCCGATCGACCTGCCCTTCCCGCGTGATCTGCCGCTGAAGACCACGGATGCGTTCGGCGCCTATGCCAGGCGGATCTACGCGAAGCTGGGCTTGGGGCCGGCGTAATTCGCCACACCGCTGTCATTCCGGGCGCGACGAAGCCGCGAGCTACGATGCGCGATTGCGCATCTGAGAATCCATCGGGCCGCGATACGCGTGGCGAAATGGATCCGGGCTCGCGCCAAGAGGCGCGCCCCGGAATGACGCCGTCTCAGCTCTTGTTGCGCGCCTTGCTGAGCAGGTAGTTGTCGTAGAAGTTTTCCGCGATCTGCGTATAGAACAGCAGTTCCTTCATATAGGCGTCGTGGCTTTCCTTGGTCCGCTTGAACAGGTCGCTCTTGGCGGCGAGCTCGTTCAGATGGTCCTGGGTCGCGTTGTAGCAGGCCTCCAGCACGGGCTGCGGGAATGCCTTCAGCTCCGCGCCATTGGCAAGCAGCCGCTTCAGCGCGGCCGGGTTCACGCTGTCGTATTTCTCGAGCATCCAGGCGCCGGCCGCAGCGCCCGCCTGGTTGACGATGGCCTGGTACTGCTTGGGCAGCGAGGCCCATTTCTCGTCGTTGACGATCATGTGCAGCATGGCGCCGCCTTCCCACCAGCCCGGGAAGTAATAGTATTTGGCGACCTTCTGGAAGCCGAGCTTCTCGTCGTCATAGGGGCCGACGAACTCGACCGCGTCGATCGTGCCCTTCTCCAGCGCCGGATAGATGTCGCCACCCGCGATCTGCTGCGGGACGACGCCGAGCCTTGCCAGCACATGGCCGCCCATGCCTGCGATGCGGAATTTCAGCCCCTTGAGGTCGTCGACGGTCTTGATCTCCTTGCGGAACCAGCCGCCCATCTGGGTGCCGGAATTGCCGCACAGAATGGCGTGCGCCTTGAACGGCTTCAGCGCCTCATTGGTGAGGTCGGCGCCGCCGCCGAAGTGCCACCACGATTCCTGGTGGCGATGGTTCATGCCGAACGGCGCGCCGGTGGCATAGGCCAGCGCCGGCTCCTTGCCGATGTAGAAATAGAGCGGCGTCTGCGCCATCTCCACCGAGGCCGTGCTGACGGCATCGAGCGCCTGCAGGCCGGGAACGATCTCGCCGGCGCCGAAGGTCTGGATCTGGAATTTGTTGTCGGTGGCCTCCGCAACATATTTCGCGAAGGTCTGCGCCGTGCCGTAGATGGTGTCGAGCGACTTCGGGAAGCTCGAGGTCAGGCGCCATTTGATCTCGGGCGCGCTTTGCGCGATCGCAGGTGCAGCAACCAGCGTGGCAGCGCCAGCGACCGCGCCACCTCTAAGGAATGTCCGGCGTTCCATGATGAGCTCTCCTGAAAGTAAGTTTCAAACATATGGGCTTGCAGCGACGATCTTCGCGGATCGTTTGCCCGTTCCTGTCCCGGAGTTCAAGCCGTACGGAGAAGGCCCGCAGGCCGTTCAGAGCAGCTTCGCGCTCACGAACAGCGCGCGCACGGCATTGGTGGCCTGCACCGCCAACATCGCGTTACCGGCAGCGCCTTCCAGAGCCGCGACGGCGTCCTCGTGCAGGGAACGGAATTCCATCCACTCGACCGACTTGAAGTTGGTGAGGAATTGGTAGGCTTGGCCGACAGTCGCGATCGCCAGCGTGTCACCGTTCAGCTTGATCTTGAATGTCGTACGCAGCGGGGTCGCAGAACTTGATGGATCGCTCATGGGCTGCTTCTGGACGATGACGGCTTAACGAAGGGGAAACGGCAGCCCCGCCGTGACAGGCAAATATCAGGAGTCGGTGCTCGCACGCTGCGAGGCGGTCGCCGCTCCGCTCAGGCTCGGCACCACGACAAGACGGTTGAACTCGCCATTGTCCCAGGCCTTGAGGAAACGATCATAGTCCTTGATCGAGACGCAGCCGTTGGAATCGCCGCGCGGGCCCAGCATGTAGCTGTGGGTCAACAGGCCGACCCGGCCAAGGGCGCTGGTGCCCTCCGTCGGAGTCAAACGCAGCGCCCGGACGCCGTGGAACAGCTTTTCGCGCGGCTTTAGATCGTAGATCGCGGGCGGGGTCGCACCGACCATGCGCTGGTCGACATGGTCGGGGTCGTCCATCAGCGCGCCCATGCCGGAATGGGCCTCCAGCGCGACGCCGCTCGGCAGGTAGAGCGCCTTGGCCTTGATGTCGTAGACCGCCGTCCGCGAATCATAGCCAAGGGCGGCGAGATCCGGCGCCTTGCCGAACAGGCCGTCGCCGGGCGTGAGCGATGCCAGCCTGATCTTGTCGGTGAATTTTTCGAAGAAGTTGCGGTTGTCGACCCTGGGGTTGGTCTCGGCATAAGCCTGGCTCGAGGCGATCTGTGCGGAGAAGTCCGCCTGCGCCGGGCGCGAGCGCGGCATCGGGATGGCGTCGGCACGTTGCGAGGGCCTCCTCTCGTCAACCACGTGCCGGTCGTCGTCGGTCAGGGTCGAACGCCACTCGTCCCCCTGGAGCTTCTGGGCGAGCATCGCCTTGGCGTCGCGGAGCTTGAGCTGGACCGCACTCAGGGCGGAACGCTCAAGCGTCCTGAGGCCAAGGTCCCGGGCCGCCGGATTGCCGGACGCCGAAGCGAAACGGTCTTCAAAGGACGGGGTGTTGGCAGGCGGCAACGCGGCGGAGGCCAGCGGGGTCGAAGCGCCCAGCTGCGCCCCCCCGATATCAGCGATCCAGGCAGCAGCGCCCAGCGCCAGCGCGACGGCAGCCAGAGACAGCAAAACGCGCTCGGCCCGCCCGACACGGCGGCGCGACAACAGCCTCTCGGCGTGTGCTGCGTCGGAAACCATCAGATCCCCAAATCGACCCCCGGGGGGCCCAACCCCCACCCGGAGACTCTATACCAGCTACCACATTGGGAGCCAAAAGTTAGGCATAATCGCGGCCGGCAAGGGCCGACGAGGCACCCCCGGGGTATCCAATGACCGATCCTTTCGACCTCGAGCGCTTCGTTCGAGCCCAAAACCCGGTTTATCGCGACGTCCAGGGGGAGCTGGCCCGGGGGCGGAAGCAGAGCCACTGGATGTGGTTCGTCTTCCCGCAAATCGCTGGCCTCGGCTTCAGCGCCATGTCGCAGCGCTACGCTATCGGTTCCCGTGCCGAGGCCAGGGCCTACCTCGCCCATCCCGTGCTCGGGGCGCGCCTGATCGAATGCACCAGCCTCGTGCTCGCCATCCAGGGCCGGAGCATCAACGCGATCCTCGGGACGCCGGATGACGCCAAATTCCAATCGTCGATGACGCTGTTCGGCGCGGTGTCCGATCAGCCCGTCTTCGGCGAGGCGCTCGACCGGTACTTCGCAGGCGAGCGCGACACTGCGACGCTGGAGATCCTCGGCGCATTGGATCGAAGGCGGTGAGACCGCCTGCCGCCAAGCGAGCGTAAACCCGGGATTAACACGGGCAAACTATCGTCCGGGCAAAATAATTCCCCGTCATTTGCCGGACAGATCATGAAAATTGGTACGCTCCTGACCACCGCGATCGTTTCGCTCTCCACGGTGGGCGGCGGCCTCGCCGTCTACGTCGCCGTGACGAAGTACCAGACGATGGACCGGATCAGCGAGGCTCAGGGCCGGCTCGCGATCGTCCGTGCCGCCAGCGACATCCCGCGTTATCTCAACCCCGAGCGCGGCTTTTCGACCAACATCCTCTACGGACCTGCGACCATCGACCCCGCGCTGCTCGCCGAGCAAGGCAAGCTGCGCAAGCAGACCGACGGTGCGCGCGACAAGATGAACGCACTGCGCAAGGAGCTGCCCGGCTCGCTCGACGACGGCAACACCATCGGCAGCAGTATCGACGGCATCGACGCGAAATTCACGGCGCTGCGTGAGGCCATCGACAAGGCGCTCGCGGGACCTGCCGAGGCACGCAAGGACGCCGCCAAGAAGATCGTCGCCGACAACGCCGTGCTCAACAGCGGCGTGACCGCGCTGCTCAACGAGCAGGTCCGCCGCATGGCGATTCTGAACGGCGACGCCTACCGGCAGGCGAGCTACGCCAATACGGCCATGACGCTGCGCGACGTCGGCGGCTTCAACTCCAGCCTGCACAAGAATCTCGTCGGCGGAAAGAAGCCGGCGACCGACGCCGAGAAGGCCGACATCGGCCGCTCGCAGGGCCGCAACGACCAGCTCGTGATGGCGCTGCTCGAATTGCGTGGCAATCCGGCGACTCCGGCGAACGTCGCCGCGGCACTCGAGAAGTTCAATTCCATCTATGTCGAGGAATTCGGCCGCGAGCTCAAGCTCGTCAAGGACGGTGCGGTCACCGGCAAGTACGAGCACGACATGGAGACCTATTACGCCGCCACGCAGCGTGGCCTCAGCACCATCATCGAGGTTCGCGACGCGTTCTATGACAACGCCGAGCATATCCTCGCCGGCGCCTCCTCCGCCGCGCGCACCAGCTTCATCATCGCGCTTGCAGGCCTTGCCGCGGTCCTGATCGCGAGCGTCGGCCTCATCGTGGTGGTTCGCCGCCGCGTCTGCGCCCCCATCGTCAACCTGACGGGCCGGATGTCGCGGCTTGCCGAGGGCGAGGTTGCGGACAGCATCCCCGGCGCCGAACGCTCCGATGAGATCGGGGCGATGGCCGCGGCCGTCCAGGTGTTCAAGGACAACATGATCCGGGCCGACCGGCTCGCGGCCGAGAAGCAGGCCGAGAACGACGGCAAGATGCGCCGTGCGCAGGCGCTCGACGAGCTCACCCGCGCGTTCGAGGCCAAGGTCACCGAGCTCGTCGGCGGTCTGTCCCAGGCGTCCTCGACCATGGAAAGCACCGCGCAGTCGATGACCTCGACGGCGGCCCAGACCAACAGCCAGGCCGCGGTCGTCGCCGCCGCCTCCGAGCAGACCTCGACCAACGTGCAGACCGTCGCCAGCGCCACCGAAGAGCTGACCTCCTCGATCTCCGAGATCGGCCGCCAGGTCGCACAATCCACCGAGATCGCGGCCCGCGCCGTCGAGAACGCCCGCCGCACCGGCGACACCGCGCGCACGCTCGCCGAGGGCGCGCAGAAGATCGGCGACGTCGTCACGCTGATCCAGAGCATCGCCGAGCAGACCAATTTGCTGGCGCTGAACGCGACGATCGAGGCCGCCCGCGCCGGCGATGCCGGCCGCGGCTTTGCCGTGGTCGCCTCGGAAGTGAAGTCACTGGCGGGACAGACTGCCAAGGCGACGACCGAAATCTCCGAGCAGATCACGGCGATCCAGACCGCCAGCGACGAGACCGTGGCTGCGATCCGCAACGTCGCCGACGTCATCGGCGAGATCGACCAGATCGGCACGGCGATTGCCGCGGCGATCGAGGAACAGGGCTCGGCCACCAAGGAAATCGCCCGCAGCGTCCAGGAGGCCGCCCGCGGCACCCAGGAGGTCAACACCAACATCTCGGGGGTGCAGCGCGCCGCCGACGACACGGGAGCCGCCGCCAGGGAAGTGCTCGGCGCCGCCGAGCAGCTCTCGACGCAGTCGCGCGATCTCGCCGACCAGTTCGACCGTTTCCTCGGCGAGGTCAGGGCCGCCTAAGCAAGTTAATAAGGCGGCGCTTTCCGCGCCCGCTGGGCTTTTGCCGCCTCGATCCACCAGGCGAGATCATCCGCAAAGCGGGGGAACGAGCGCTCCAGCGCCTTGCCGCCCTCGCCGATCGGCTCGGCGTCCGCCGACAATGTCTGCGCGATCGGGCCGACGCCGATGGTGCTCGACACCACCACCATGCCCATCTCCGACAACGTGCCGTGCCAGGCGGTTGCCGCGCGCGCGCCGGACAGGCGGCCGGCCGAATAGCTCACGATCGCGGCCGGGCGCCAGAACCACTCTTCGAGGAAGTGGTCGGTGAGGTTCTTCAAGCCCGGCTGGATGCCCCAATTGTATTCGCCGGTGACGAAGACGAAGCCGTCGGCGCCGCGGATCTGCCCCGCCAGCTTTTCCAGCGCCTCGGGCGCCGCGCCCCTGGGATATTCCTTGTACATGCGGTCGAGCATCGGCAGGCCGACCGCCTTGGCGTCGATGAATTCAACGTCCTCGCCGCGGGCGCGCAGCCGATCGATGACGAAATTCGCAAGGCGGATGCCCATGCGGTCGGAACGGTAGGAACCGTAGAGGACGAGAATGCGATTGCTCATGACGGCCGCATGCTACCACGAAACTGGAGCGTAGAACGATCTGCTTTGCCGCGGCGTCTTCAATGCGTGGCGCGATGGCTGGCGCGGCGCGGGATGGACCGGCAGGCCAGCCCTTCGGCCAGCAGCTTCATGTCCTCATGCCGGCCGCTGCGAATCAGCCGGCCGAACTCCTCGGGTGTGAAAGGAAGAGATGGGTCACTATCGATCGGGCGCCGCAGCCGCGGGCCGAAGAACCGCCGAACCAGGCTAGCCAGCCGCCGCATGTCAATTCCCTCGCGCCAGCAACAAACCTCTCACGAGGCATATTGTTCCTGCTAGCGCGATGAGATTGCAAGAGCCAACTGATGGTCGTCACCGAATTTTGCGCCGGGGCAGATTCTGCGTCCTAGCCGATCCGCTTCAACGTCGCGATGTCGTTCATCGCGCTCGTCAATGCCCCGTTGCGGTCGCGCACGAAGCTTTCGAGGTCCGACAGCACGGTATTGATCATCTGAAGATTCTTGAACATGTCCTCGATCTGGGTCACGATGCTGTTGTAGCCTTCCTGGGTCCGGATCAGCTGGCCCCGGGTATCGTTGATATTGGCACCAAGCGACTCGATCGAGGTTTCCATGCCTCCGATCGATGCATGGGTTTGCGTGAGGCTGCTCCTGGTGTCCTGCGCGAGCTTCTTCACCTCGGTCGCCACCACCGAGAAGCCGCGTCCCGCTTCGCCGGCGCGCGCCGACTCGATCGTCGCGTTGAGCGCGAGCAGGTTGGTCTGGCCCGCGATCGTGTCGATGATCTTGAGGATGTCGCGCAGCCCGTTCATGGCCTGAGCGAGGCCGGCGAATTCCTGCGACAATGCCGTGGTGTCGGTCGCCTTCGCCGCCGATTGCGCGCTCGCCATGATGACCGAACGGATCTCCTCCACGATCGCGTTGATCGACGCGGTCTGCTGCAACGCGCCCTCCACCTTCCCGCTCAGCGTGGCAGTCGCGCTCAGATACTCCGTCAGGCGCTGGACGATGCCGTCCTTGATCTGGTTCAGCAGCACCATGCGGTTGAGATGGGTGCGCGTGAAATACTCGACGAAATGCGCATAGTGGATCGGGAACAGCTCGATGAACGGATCGTTCAACGGCCTTTCACTGACGTCGAAGAACACGATCGCCGTCAGCGTCTGGTTGATGTTGATTCCGAACAGCTCACCGAAGGTCGAAAATCCCGCGACCGGCATCGGCCACATCCCGCCCATGTTGCGGAGCTGGCTCTCGTTGTTGAGGCGGCGCAGGATACAGTCGTTCAGGATCGCGCCGAGCGCCGGCGGCTTGTCGCGCAGGAAGGCTGCGAGGTCGCGCCGCGTCTGGTCGACGAAATCGGTCGCTTCCAGCAGTTCGAGCCTGTCGCCCGAATTGACGTCGCAGAAGAACGAGATGACGCCGGTCTGCGCATCGATGCCGGCGACCGAGCGCACGAACAGGTCGCCGCCGACCTCGATGCCGAAGGAGTGCTTCGTCATCATCGACATCAAATTCGCCGGCGTCGTGTTCAGCGCCTTCGCGACCGCAAACGCCAACGGCTTGATCTCGCCCGCCTCCAGGACGCCCGAGGCGGTGCGCCGATTCGGGTCGGCCCCCATGACGACGAAGGACTTGCCGGTCTTCTTGAAGTTCTGGGTCTTGAAGATGCTGTACGCGCGGCCCGGCGCCAGCTTCATGAAGGCGATGAGGGCATGATTTTCGAGAATCTGCCTGCCGTCGTAGAGATAGGTGTTCTTGAAGTCGAGCTTGCCGCCGGCAGAGCCTCCGACGAAGGCGCACGGAAACTTGCCGCTCCTGTACACGGCCTCCATGAAATAGTTCTCCGAGGCGGAGACGCCGTCCACGAGCGCGAAGGCGATGGTGTCGCGTACGTCGATCACGAAGGGCGTGCGGATCGTTCCGAGCTCCCGGGCGACCGCCTCGATGCGCGCATCATGGGCCTTGGACGGCTCTCCCTTGCGAATGTCCTCGTTGTGGAGGCGAACGCTGTGGATGCTGATCGACTGAAAGAGATCGGCCGGGAAGATCTGCACGACGACCGACGACCAGCTTGCGCCCGTCGACTTGTAGAGCGCTTGGCCCGCCGAGCACAATTCGCCCGCGGTCGACATCGCGATCACCGGCGTCGAACCCGCCAGCCTCTGCAGCGACGACACCACGCGCGCGAAGTCGCAATGCGGCGAGATGAACGCGAGGGCGAGCGGCGCGCGCGCCCCCGCAACGACGAAGTCGCTCTCGGAAATATTCTGCAGCCGGTCATCGCTCTCCAGCACGCGGATCGCGCAAGGCTCGCGGGAGGCCGGCGTCTCGTCAGGAACGTCCGGAACGATCGAGGGCGATGCTTGCTTATGACTTGCCTGAGAAAAGAACGAGAGCATGGCAATATCCTTGTTCGACGCGGGCGACGTCTCAGAGGATTGAACTACGGATTCGAAATTGCCATTCGGTTAGGAACCCCGCCGCATCGCTGCGTTTGTGCGGCGGATCAGCACCGTAGGACTACGGCGCCGCCTGGTCCTACGGGTTCATGATACCGATCACGTCGGCGCGCTTGATCTGGATCAAATTCTTGCATCGCAAGGAATCAGAGCGATGCAAGAGCGCGCTTCCACACGTCCAACGCAGGTCATGGACGCATGTGCCTGCATCAATCGGCGAAGCCGACGAAACGCACGAACTCGTCATTGTGCTCGCGATCCGATCGCACCCCGTTCGCGGCGAAGCCGTCGTCGGGATACCCCATCGCAACGCAGGTCATGATGACTTCGTCTTCTGGAATCTTCGCGACTTCGCGCACGATGTCCGAGCGCATGATGCCCTGCCCGTTGATGACGGAGCCGAGACCGCGATCCCACGCTGCGAGCACGATACCATAGCAGAGCGCACCGAGATCGAAATGACAGACCGCACCGGGATCGAGCACGCGGTCGTAGGTCAACACCAGCGAGACCGGCGCGTCGAACTGGCGGAAGCCGCGCAGCACCCAGTCCTGCCGCATCGGCTTGTCGTCCCGCGCGATCCCCATCGCGCCGAACAGCTTCTTGGCGATGTCGACCTGCCGCGTACGGTGCACGCCCTGGTATTCGCCGTGGCTGACGATGTCGCGCTTGACCTTGGCCCCGCCGATCATCTCTTCCATGTTGCGGCGGCGGACCTCTTCGAGCGGCGTGCCGGTGAGCACGTGGACGTGCCAGGGCTGGGTGTTCATCGACGACGGCGCACGCTTGGCGCTGTCGATGATCGCCTCGATCACCTTGCGCGGCACCGGCTCCTTCTTGAAGCCACGCACGCTGCGGCGCGACTGGACCAGCGTTTCGAATTCCACCTCAAGAACCTCCCTGCCCGTTCATCCGCCGGCGCAACGACACGACGCCGGTTGCCGATGCGGCGCGCAAAATCTATGCTAACCCGCAAGCAAGACCAAGAACCCTGGAGGACCTGCCATGGCCGCGCCACTCGATCCCGTCATCGCCCAGATCATTCCGCTCATGCCGATGCGCGATCCCACGGTGATGACGCCACAGAGCGCCCGCGATTCCTTGCGCGCACTGGCTGCCGCGCGCGCCGCCATCCCGCCGCCGCCCGTCGACAGCGTCGCCGACATCAACGTGAAAGGCGGCGCCGGCCCGCTTCCTGCGCGCGTCTATCGGATCGGCACGACACCCGCCCCGACCGTGGTGTTCTTCCATGGCGGCGGCTGGGTTGCGGGCGACCTCGAGACTCACGACAGACAGGCGCGCAATCTCGCGATCGAGACCGGTGCCGTCGTCGTCTCCGTCGATTATCGCCGGCCGCCCGAGACGCGCTTTCCCGGCGCCTTCGAGGACGCGTTCGCAGCGGTGAGCGACGTATTCACCCGTGTCGCGGAATTTGGCGGCGATGCAAGACGCCTCGGCGTTGCCGGCGACAGCGCCGGCGGCAATCTCGCCGCGACCACAGCGATCGCCTGCCGCGATGCCGGCATCAAGCTTGCCGCTCAATTGCTGGTCTATCCCGTCACCGACGTCCTCGGCGCTTACGCCGATGCGCGCGAGAACGCGCGCTATCCCTCGCGTAACGAGAATGCCGACGGCTACTTCCTGACACGCGCCACGATGGAATGGTTCTGCGGCCATTATCTCGCCGATCCCGGCCATGCCTTGGACTGGCGCGTCTCGCCGCTACGGGCTGCCTCGCTGGCAGGCCTTGCACCGGCGATCGTGACCACCGCCTGGTTCGATCCCCTGCGCGACGAGGGCGCGGCCTACGCACGGGCGCTGGAGGAGGCCGGCGTGCGGGTCAAGCACCATGAGGGCCCCGGGCTGATCCACGGCTATTTCGGCATGGGCGACGCCTCGGACGTCGCGCGCGCGGAGGCGCAGCGGGCGCGGGCCGATTTCAGGGCCCTGCTGATGCGAGGCGCTTGAGGACGATCAGGCGCTCCGCGCCAGTTGCGCGCCTGTGTGCCCCCAGGTTTTGTCCCAATCCTGGCCGGCGGCGTCGACGACGCGGCCGTCGGCTTCAAAGAACTTGTTCGGCACCTGGAAGATCGCCAGGATCAGCGCCCCGTCAGGACACCAGGCGGCGTGCCGACTGCCCGCCTCGCGCCAGATGAACTCGCCGGCCTTGCAGGCGATCCCCTTGGCCGGCCCCTCCTTGTCGACCAGCGCGCCCTCGATGACCCAGCTCTGCTCGATGCCGACATGCTCGTGGTCGGGGAGCACCGATCCCGGCGCAAACCGCATCAGGGCGGTCATCAGACCCGTGCGGCGATCGAACAGCAGCGTCTTGGCCTCGCACCCCGGAAAGCGCGTGGTCTGCCATTCCATGTCTTGAGGCCGGACCAGGTGAGAATGCTGATCGGCGGCTTCCGGGTGCTTCGGGGTTACGGCGTCCATGACGATGCTCCGTCCAGCTAAGCTGGCCAAGCCTAGCAGGGTTGCCCGCCGGGGTCAGCGAGCAGTGCAACAGACCGCGGGAGGGCCGAACGTCCGCCGCAAAAAACGCCGCGCGGTCGGGCCCAACGGCCTCATCCAGCTTGATTGCGCCACGATTCCCGGCTCCAATCTCTCCGCCCTTTCTGGTTTACGGAGACACCCATGATGAAGCGGATTTTCCTGGCTGCGATCGTTGCCACCTTTGCTGCAGGTTCGGCCTTCGCGGAGGACACCTGCGAGAGCAAGGCGGTCGGCAAGGACGGCAAGCCGCTGGCCGGCGCAGCCAAAACCTCGTTCCTGAAGAAGTGCAAGGCCGATGCCTGCACCCCCAAAGCCGTCAGCGCCGATGGCAAGCCGCTCGCCGGCGCTGCCAAGAACAGCTTCATGAAGAAGTGCGAAGTCGGCGCCTGATTGCAGCGAGTTCGTTGCAGCTTGGCGATCATCGTTCCGCGAATGCGTCATGCCCGGGCTCGTCCCGGGCATCCACGTTCTTGGTACCGCGCGAAAGATCGTGGATGCCGGGACAAGCCCGGCCATAACGGTGAGATTCACTCCCGTTTGAACCGATAGTCGAACGCCCCCTCCCACGGCCGGATCCTTCCCGCCGTCGGCGCCGGAAAGTGGATCGGCAGGATCAGCGTGTCCGTGTCTGCCACCGACGCAAAGAACTTCCGTCGCGACACCGCCGACTGCTTCGGATCCCAGTCCGGCCGCGCCGACCAGTCGGGCTCGCGGCACTGGATCTGGTGATGCATGAGATCACCCGCGACCACCGCGCGCTGGCCCTTCGAGAAAATGTTCACGCAGCAATGGCAGGGCGAATGCCCCGGCGTCGGCGTCAGCGTCACCGTGTCGTCGAGCGCGTAATCGTCGTCCACGAGCAGCGCCTGCCCCGCCTCGACGATTGGCAGGCAATTGTCGCGAAACACGGTGCCCGGCGGGTTGTTGCCCTTGGCGTGCTCGGCCTCCCAGGCCGCGTACTCGCCCTTGTGGAAGACGTATTTTGCGTTGGGGAAGGTCGGCACCCAGCGGCCGTCGCGCAGGGTCGTATTCCAGCCGGTGTGGTCGATATGCAGATGGGTGCAGAACACGTAGTCGATCTGCTCGAAAGAGATTCCGAGCGCGAACAATTCGTTGCGCCAGCGCTCCTTGCCAGGAAAGTCGAACGGCGGCGGATGGCCCTTGTCCTCACCGGTGCAGGTATCCACCAGAATGGTGTAACGCGGCGTACGCACCACGAAGGTCTGATAGGTGATCACCATCATGCCGCGCGCGGCGTCGAACACCTCCGGCTCCATCGTCGGCAAATGATGTTTGAAGACCGCCTCGTCATAGGCCGGGAAGAAATCCTGCGGCCGCCGCCACGGCCCTTCCCGCTCGATCACCGCATCGATGGTGATGTCGCCGATCCGGAGTTGCTTCATGGTTTCGCTCCCTTTTTTTTTTGCGAAAGCGTAGCGAACACGATCAGAGCCTTCAAGTCGTTCGACGCATCGACCTCCCAGACCCGAAGCGCCGCAAATCAACCTCAAACGCGGAAGAAGATGATCTCGGAATGAGGAATGGCTGGTGGGCAGGAAACTAAGATTTGGCGCGGCCATCACGATTGCCGTCGCGGCCGGAATCTACATCAACAATACCAGTCTTCTGGCGCCGCATCGGGGCGGCAAGCCGGTGCTGCTGGCCCATCGCGGCATAGCGCAACGCTTCGACGAGCGCGACCTGAAGAACGACACCTGCACCGCCGCGCGGATGTTGCCACCGAGCCACGATTATCTTGAGAACACACTGCGCTCGATGCGCGCCAGCTTCGAGGCCGGCGCCGACATGGTCGAACTCGACGTGCACCCGACCACCGACGGCGAGTTCGCCGTGTTCCACGACTGGACGGTCGACTGCCGCACCGATGGCCATGGCGTCACCCGCGAGCAGAGCATGGCGAAGCTGAAAACGCTAGACATCGGTTACGGCTACACCGCCGACGGCGGGAAGACGTTCCCGTTTCGCGGCAAGGCCGTCGGAATGATGCCGACGTTGCCCGAAGTGCTCGCCGCTTTCCCGGACAGGCAACTCCTCGTCAACGTGAAGAGTCGCGACGCGGGCGAAGGACAGAAGCTCGCCGCCGTGCTGAACGCACTGCCGGCCGCGCGGCGCCATGCCATCATGGTCTATGGCGGCGACGAGCCGGTCGACATGGTCCGTCGCCTCACCCCTGACGTCCGCACGATCTCGCGCGCGGCCATCCGAAGCTGCCTGATCGGCTATATCGGCTATGGCTGGACCGGTCTGGTCCCGGCCGCCTGCAACAACGCGATGGTGCTGGTGCCGATCAACGTCGCCCCCTGGCTATGGGGCTGGCCCGACCGCTTCCTCAATCGGATGGCCGACGCCAACAGCGCGGTTTTCGTGCTTGGTCCCTACAGCGGCGGTGAATTCTCCACCGGCATTGATACGCCCGAATTGCTCGCGCGGTTGCCGCAAGGGTATTCCGGCGGAATCTGGACCAACGAGATCGAGGCCATCGCCGAGATCGCGGGCAAGGGCAAAGACTAGCTCCGCAGCCCGGGCGCTTCCTGCCCCGTGCGCGCGACATATTCCGTGTAGCCGCCGCCGAACTGGTGGATACCTTCCGGCGTCAGCTCCAGCACGCGGTTGGAGAGCGTCGCCAGGAAATGCCGGTCGTGCGAGACGAACAGCATGGTGCCCTCGAAATCCGACAGCGCCGTGATCAGCATTTCCTTGGTGGCGAGATCGAGATGGTTGGTCGGCTCGTCCAGCACCAAAAAATTCGGCGGGTCGAACAGCATCTTGGCCATCACGAGGCGAGCCTTTTCGCCGCCCGACAGTACGCGGCAGCGCTTCTCGACGTCGTCGCCGGAGAAGCCGAAGCAGCCGGCGAGCGCGCGCAAGGAGCCCTGCCCCGCCGTGGGAAAGGCGTATTCGAGCGACTCGAACACCGTCTGCTCGCCGTCGAGCAAATCCATCGCGTGCTGGGCGAAATAGCCCATCTTGACGCTGCCCCCGAGCGCCACCGTGCCCTCGTCGGGCTCGCTTGCGCCTGCGACCAGCTTGAGCAGCGTCGATTTGCCGGCGCCGTTGACGCCCATCACGCACCAACGCTCGCGCCGGCGGATCATGAAATCGAGGCCGTCGTAGATGCGCTTTGAGCCATAGCCCTTGTGCACGCTCTTGAGCGCGACGACGTCCTCGCCCGAACGCGGCGCGGGCGGGAAGTCGAATGCGATGCTCTGGCGGCGGCGCGGCGGCTCGACCCGCTCGATCTTGTCGAGCTTCTTCACCCGGCTCTGCACCTGGGCGGCATGCGAGGCGCGCGCCTTGAAGCGCTCGATGAACTTGATCTCCTTGGCGAGCATCGCCTGCTGGCGCTCGAACTGCGCCTGCTGCTGCTTCTCGTTCTGCGCGCGCTGCTGCTCGTAGAACTCGTAATCGCCGCTGTAGGTCGTCAGCGCGCCGCTATCGATCTCGATCACCTTGGAGATGACGCGGTTGATGAACTCGCGGTCATGCGAGGTCATCAGCAGCGTGCCTTCGTAGTCGTGCAAGAACTTCTCCAGCCAGATCAGGCTTTCGAGATCGAGATGGTTGCTCGGCTCGTCGAGCAGCATCACGTCGGGCCGCATCAGGAGAATGCGCGCCAGCGCCACGCGCATCTTCCAGCCGCCGGAGAGCTTGCCGACGTCGCCGTCCATCATCTCCTGGCTGAAGCCGAGGCCCGACAGCGCCTCCCGCGCCCGGCCGTCCAGTGCGTAGCCGTCGAGCTCCTCGAAGGCATGCTGCACCTCGCCGTAGCGGGCGATGATCTCGTCCATCTGATCGGCCTTGTCGGGGTCGGCCATGTCGGCTTCGAGCTGCCGCAGCTCGGCCGCGACCTCACTGACGGGACCGGCGCCATTCATCACCTCGGCGACGGCGCTGCGGCCAGACATCTCGCCGACATCCTGGTTGAAATAACCGATGGTGATGCCGCGATCGGTCGAGACCTGCCCCTCGTCGGGCAGTTCCTCACCCGCGATCATGCGGAACAGGGTGGTTTTGCCGGCGCCGTTCGGACCGACGAGGCCGATCTTCTCCCCCTTGTTGAGGGCAGCGGAGGCTTCGATGAACAGGATCTGGTGGCCGGCTTGCTTGCTGACGTTGTCGAGGCGGATCATGGGGTCTTTTGAGGGGAATGTTGCGTTGCAGCGTCATTAGGGCATACAGGCCGCGAGGGGAAGCCCGGGTCACGCCGGGATCCAGCCCCAGCGCTGCTAACTCCCCCATCATCCCTCAGCTCAAGGGTTTGAACCTCGACGGCCTTAATGTCGGCTGGCGAGCTACCGGCACGGTAGACCACCCCTCCGCCCGCAAACCCGACGCATGATGGTCGTCAATTCCTCGGAATGCCCGTATCGGCGTTTCCAAGCCCCTGGACCGCAGCGTTTGCGGCCGGCGTGTGTAAGTCGGTCGGGACCCGCCGCCGTCCTGACCAGAAGGCGCCACGCCCCCTTCATTGTCAGCACAGGTCCCAGGCGCGATCTATCGGCTTGAGCGAGGCCTCAACGCGCAGACCGCGCCCCGATCGCAGCGCCTCAGTTGTTGGATTGCTTTGCCGGAAGAGCCTGGCTGTCTTGCGTTCCGCGCGTTCGCTGGTTGATGATGTCCATAACCGCGCGTGGGATGGGCACCGAATAGGCGAACTTGCCGCGATCCCCTTTCCAGACGCCGGAGTGAGCAACCCCGATGACTTTTCCACTCTTCAGATCGATCAGAGGACCGCCGCCCGCGCCGCTGGTCGTGCTGATGTCGGTCGTGAGGACCGTCGTGTCTCCGGCCGGATATATCCACATGGAAGAACCTACTGCGAGGACCCGCCCGGGCATCAGCCTCCTCTGTCCATCACTCTCCTTGAGGAGACGCTTGATGAACTCTTCCGGCATACGTGGGTCACGGACAGGATAGCCGATCACATGGACATAGCTCCCGACGACTTCGTTCGGCGCGGGCAGCGCATCGGCAACGCTCAGCGGGGGGTGGAGAACCTGATCATGACCGTGGAGCTCTATCAGCACGAGAGGTGAATCGGCTGCTTCCTTCGGGTAAATGACATCCCCGAGCTCAAGCGATGTGACGCAATTGGCCGCGCTCTGTCCGAGGCAAAGTCTGGGCGACTTCGCGGGCGTCGATGGCTGCGTCTTTGACGTACGAACCGCATTGTGGATGTAGGACGTTGTCATCATGACGCCGGGCGCCACGATGAATCCTGTGCCAGTGGGGTTTCCAGCGGAGTCCAAAATCAACCCAGTGGACTCGGCTGCAGCGCCAATCTCAACAATATGGCGCTTCAGCACACCGGCCCAATTCTCTGGCGGGTTCTTGAGTTTGCCATTGTCGAGCAGAATAGCGGGCCGCGCGATGGCAAGGGCCGCCATGCGCTTCTCTTCCTCCGGCAGGCCCTGCAATTCCGAGCTCAACATGGCGTAGCGAACCCGTGCCTCCTGCGCCTCGATCAATTCGTCTTGGGTCCGCTTTCTTTCAGGAAGAAGCTCCAGCAGATCGGCGCGAAGGCGATAGATTCCCGGCAAGACATGGTTGTCCTCATAATGCGAACGCAGTGTTGCCGCGTGCTTGCGGACGACCTGGAGGCCCTTTTCGTCCAGCCCATCCGGCGTCGAGGCGGCGTCCTCGAGGGCGTAGAGGTCGGTCAGGGCGGCAGCGAAGTCGCAGAACTGGGTGCGGGGAATGGCCGCGAATTTTGCATCGCTGCTCGCCGCTCGCGCCCACGAAATCGAACAGGCGATATAGGCGGCTTCTTCCTGAGCAGACGCTCGGCTGGGTACAAGAAATTTCGTGAGAGCGGGGGCGCCGCCAGCGGGTCTCGGCGCTTGCGGCCATTCGACTGCCGCAAGAAACGACCCCGGACGCTGAGTCACGCGGCCGCTTACTTCATTTGGCTCGAGAAAGCCACGCCGAACCGCTGTCAGGATCTGACGCACATTGATGTTCTGAACGGTGATGTCGACACCAGCCAGCGCCTCGGGTGGCAGGTTTAACGCGGGCATTCCCGGAATCACATAGGTCGGGTCGCTCGGAGTGTCGCCGCTGCGGCGGGACTGATAGTCGATCACCTGCTGCGAAAGGATCGTCTGGGCCGCGACGATCCGCTGAGAAAACGCCTGGCTCGCACCATCATCCTTCCCGGACTCGGACACGACATCGAAGGTGCCGATATAGACCCGTGTGTCGAGCCACACGGTCCAGAGTTCGCGCGCAGCAACTCCGACGATTCCCAGAAGCAGCGCGCTATACACGACCTTGAGAAGTAAGCTCACCATAGGCTCATCTTCTCCTTGTTTCCAAGATTGACCTGCTACGGCCCAAGGGGGACGTTAGCAGACGATTGGCCTCGGAGCGAAGATCGTTGTTGCAGATCGCTTCCGGGAAGGCGGTCATGACGCCTCCTACCCGTAGCGCCGACGCGCTGCAGGCGCTCCGTCCGTACCTGTCGTGAGAAGGAAGCACCGCCAAACGTCGAAGGGTGCCATCGTGGAATGGCCGGTTCTGGCCCTAGACCAGCATCCGGATGCACGCCATCAACGTCGTCTCGCGACAGCAGGCGCGACGAAATTATCAGCTGCCTCACGCCCTTCGCATCAGCCTGAGCGACGCCGCCAGCCGCAGGCTGCGCTTGCCGGCGAGCGCGATGCCTTCGAGCTCGCCGCTGTCTTCCGTGCATGTCCCGGAGAACCCGATCCCGACCTCGTAGCCGCCGAACACGGGGTTTTCGCCCTTCGCGGGCGTGTGCTCCTGGTTCAGCATCTCGCCCTTCCAGCGGCCGTCCGCCGAGGAATAGGAGCCGAGATAATAGAAGAAGGCATCGCCCCCGAGGATGCGGCCGTCGATCAAGAGCACCACGCCGGAGAGGCCGGCATCGACGCCGTCGAGCGCGCGCAGGCTCATCCCGTAGAGCCCGTTGGCGATGCCGCCCTGCCCGATCGTGCCGCGCAGTGGCAGCGCGCCGTCATCGAGCCTTGTGAGATTGGCCCAGAAATTGGCGCCCGGCATGGTGTCCGCGCCGCCCTGAAGACGGATCTGGTCGCCGATCAGCCGTCCTCGCGCACCGATCCTGGCGACGTCGGCGCCCATCAGCGGCTTGTAGCTGGGATCGAGGTTGTGCCGCTCGGTGATCACCTCGGCGACGATCTCGCCGTCACGCTCGGCATAGGTGCCGAGATGCGCGAAGCCCGAATTGCCGCCCAGCATCTTGCCGTCATGCAGGCACATGATGCTGCGCCCGAACGCATCGTTGACGCCGTATTCAACCTTGTAGAGTCCGTCCAGCAACGCAATGAGCCCGCAAAATCGGAAAAGAACCGCCGGCTACCTAGCATTGCCGCCACATCGCGACCATCCGCTTTTTCCGCGCAGGGCCGTTGCGCGCTCTCCGGCGACGAGGGCCTCGCGTTCCTGTTTTGCCCGACGAGGCAAGACATTTCGCCAGATAACGCGCGGGTTCGATCGACAGGCGATTTCAGCGACCAAGCGATTTCAAGCACTTGGCTACTGTGCATGGGGTTGTTTTCGCACTTTTTGCCTGGCCGGTCGCGAACGGCCCTGCTCACGCGTCAGTGACGCTTGAAATACTGCACCTCGCGCTCGTGCTTCTCGGCCGCCGCACGGCTCTTGAAGGTCCCGAGGTTGCGACGCTTGCCGGTCTTGGGGTTCACCTTGCGTGAATAGAGGCGGTATTCGCCCGAGGCCAGTTTACGGATCATGATTGCGCTCCGCTGTGATCGGGCATCAACGGCCCACGCGCGAGCCGGGTTCCGTCATGTCCCGGCTCCGTTCAGAAGCACAGCGTGGTGACGAGCTTGCCTTGCTTGTCCTTGATCGCGTAAGGGCAGCGCAGCCGCTCCAGCGCCTTTTTGGCGTCCTCATCGCCGAGCGCGGCGGCGCGCTCGTAATAGGCTTTCGCGGCGTCCTTGTCCTTCGGCCCGCCGCGGCCCTCCTGCGCGAAGGCCCCCATCCGCTCCAGCGCGCCGGGATGGTTTTGTGCGGCCGCCTTCTCGAACAGCGCACGCGCCGCAACGTCGTCCTTCGCGCCGCCCGTGCCTTCGGACAGCATCAGGCCGAGCTGGTACTGCGCCTCCGGGTTGGTCTCGGCAGCCTTGCCGAGCAGCGCGCGCGCCTGCACAGGATCGGCCGGCGCGGCGCCGCCAGCGCCGCCGAGCGCGGCGAGATTGCTGACGCCGCGGGGGTTGCCGGCCTGCGCCGCCTTCTCGAACAGCTTTCGCGCCTGGGCTTCGTCCTTGGTAACGCCCGAGCCGGTCCCGTAGGCGACGCCGAGCTCGACCATGGCCGCGCTCGATCCCTTGTCGGCCGCTTTGCGCCACGCGGCGATCGCCTCGCTTGTCTGCCGGTTGGCCGCAAAGGCGCGGCCGAGCGCGAACATCGCGCGCCGCGAGGACGGCGCGGCCTGCCTGCAGAACTTGATCGCAGTCGCGACGTCGGAGGATGCGATCTCGCTGACGCCCCGCACGTCAGCCGGCTTGTCGGGATCGCTGGGATCGGCCGCCACACGGTCGCACAGCACGAGATCAGCCGATTGCGCAAGCGCGCCCGAGAGCGCGGCGAGCGCGAGCAGGATGGTAAGCAGACAAATCCGCATGGACACGACGTTGCCTTCCCGCTCCGGCATATCTAGGGCTCCAGTCCCGATTGGCGCAAAGCCGGTGCGACCTCCGGCGATGCCAGATAACGCAGCAGCCGCTCCGCGGCCTCGGCATGTTTTGCATCTGCGATGCAGCCGGCGGAGAACACCGCCGGCGTTTGCAGCTCGTGCGGGATCGGTCCGACCACCCCGATGCCTTCGACCTGCTTCAGCTCGCTGAGCTGCTGCACGGCGAGATCGGCCTCGCCGGTCACAAGCCGCTCGGCCGTAAAGCCCTGCTCGACGACGGTGGCCTTGGCGTTGATCTCGGCTGCGATCCCCATCCGCGCGATCAACTGGGCGAAGTAGACGCCGCTCGCGCCCAGCCGCGAATAGGCGACAGACCGCGCCGCGAGCAGCGTCGTGCGCAGCGCCGCTTCGCTGCCGATGTCGGGATGCCCCTGCCCTGCCCGCACGGCGATGCCGACATAGGACCGCGCCAGATCGGCCGCGCCATCGGCGAGCACACGGCCTTCGCCGATCATGTCGTCGAGCCCCTCGCGGGTGAGGATGACGAGATCGGCAGCCTCGCCGGCACGCAGGCGCTTGAGCAGCGCCAGGGTCGGCGCGAAGTCGGCGTCGACATGGATGCCTGTTTCGGCCTCGAAGGCGGAGGCCAGGCTGCACATCGCGCCCATCAGGCCGAGCGTCGAAAGCATGCGGATCTTTTCCATGGGTCCTTCCCGTCGCGATCAGGCACGGTGCATCAGCTTGAGCGCGGCGGTCAGGCGCAGGCTGCGCTTGCCGGCGAGCGCGGTTGCCTCCAGCACCGCCTGTTCCGCGTCGTAGCTGCCGGAGAAGCCGATGCCGACCTCGTGGCCGCCGAAGATCGGATCGTCCTTGGCCGGCGTATGTTCCTGGTTGAGGATCTGGCCCTTCCAGCGGCCGTTCGTGGCGATGTAGCTGCCGAGATAGTAGAACGCGGCATCGCCGCCGAGGATGCGGCCCCGGTTGAGCAGCATCACGCCGGTGAGACTGCCGTCGAGACCATCGAGCATCCGCAGATGGATGGAGTAGAGTCCGTCGGCGATGCCGCCTTCGCTCATGCCACCGAAGGTCGGCGCCTCGTCTTCCGTGATCGGCGTCATCACCGACTGGAACGGAACGCCCGGCAGCTCCTTCAATTCGCCCTCGAAGCGGAAGAGATCGCCGTCGGCCCAGCCCCTGGCGAGCAAGGTGGCATCGTCGGTGCCCGCCATGGCGCGATAGTTCGGATCGGGATTGTGGCGGACGGTGCTGATCACCACGTCGACGCCGCTATCGGTCTTCTCGTAAGTGCCGATATGGGCGAAGGCCGAATTGCCGCCGAGCATCTTGCCATTGCCGGCATGCATCACGCTGCGGCCGACGGCATCGCCGAGCTGAAATCGAACCTTGTAGAAGCCCTCAAACACCAGCCGCGTCCCCGGCCCCTGCGCGCATCCGCGCGCACTCTATCCCGCTTTCCAGCGCGAAGGACAAGTATCGCGCGGCCAAGGCCCGGCATGACCACAGGAACGGCGTCATCCAGATGCAAAAAATCCGCCGGAGCCTTTCAGCTCCGGCGGATTGAAAGCCAACCCGGGCCAGCCCCCCAGCCCGGGCCGGGAGGATCTTAGGCGACCGCCTTCTTCTCGGTCGGCACGGACGCAATCGTCTTCAGGATCTGCGAAGCGATCTGGTATGGGTCGCCCTGCGAGTTCGGACGGCGGTCTTCCAGATAGCCCTTGTAGCCGTTGTTGACGAAGGAGTGCGGAACGCGGATCGAGGCGCCGCGATCGGCAACGCCGTAGCTGAACTTGTTCCACGGCGCGGTCTCGTGCTTGCCGGTCAGACGCTTGTCGTTGTCCGGGCCGTAGACGGCGATGTGGTCCATCAGGTTCTTGTCGAAGGCGGCCATCAGCGCTTCGAAATACTCCTTGCCGCCGACGGTACGCATGTACTCGGTGGAGAAGTTGGCGTGCATGCCCGAGCCGTTCCAGTCGGTGTCGCCGAGCGGCTTGCAGTGGAACTCGATGTCGATGCCGTACTTCTCGGTCAGGCGCAGCATCAGGTAGCGGGCCATCCACATTTCGTCAGCGGCCTTCTTGGAGCCCTTGCCGAAGATCTGGAATTCCCACTGGCCCTTCGCGACTTCCGCGTTGATGCCTTCGTGGTTGATGCCGGCCGCGAGGCAGAGGTCGAGATGCTCTTCGACGATCTTGCGGGCGACGTCGCCGACGAACTTGTAGCCGACGCCGGTGTAGTACGGGCCCTGCGGCGCGGGATAGCCGTATTCGGGGAATCCGAGCGGACGGCCGTCCTTGTAGAAGAAGTACTCCTGCTCGAAGCCGAACCAGGCGCCGGCGTCGTCGAGGATGGTGGCGCGCTTGTTCGACGGATGCGGGGTCTTGCCATCGGGCATCATGACTTCGCACATCACGAGCACGCCGTTGGTGCGCGCGCCATCCGGGAAGACGGCGACCGGCTTCAGCACGCAATCGGAGCTGTGGCCTTCGGCCTGCTGGGTGGAGGAGCCATCGAAGCCCCAGAGCGGAAGCTGCTCGAGCGTCGGGAACGACGCGAATTCCTTGATCTGAGTTTTGCCGCGCAAGTTCGGAGTCGGCGTATATCCGTCGAGCCAGATGTACTCGAGCTTATACTTGGTCATTGAGCCTCTCTGTAGATGATGCGAAAGGTGGGGTTGAGAGCCCCGCACGTTTGTACCCGGCCATCATCGGCCGGCCCCCTACAAGCATTTTGCGTGCCAAAAGGCCGCAGTGCGGAGGGTTTCCCACCGCTGTTCGGGGGCCTTCCGCCGCGAAGAGTCCGGCCCGGTGGTCTGCGTCAAAGCCGCGCACCTTCACGTGAAGCTGCAGCGCGAAAACCCCGGAAAAATCGCCCGTTTCTGATGCAGACAACGCAGCGCTGGAAGTTGCCGATGAAACACGCATCAACCGCTGGCAATATTCGCAAAGTCTCCCACCCCTACGCAGCAACCTTTGGAATGGCCCAAGCGTTGGTCACCGAGAGCGTGCCTTAGGGGATGCACACCTTCGACTGCCCACAAATTGGGCGGCAACTGATCTCCTTTTCAGCACTTTCCAATTCGGGAGCTGCGGCCGATATGGGGATTCCGGTAACCACAATCGAACGAGTCGGGCGCACCATGGAGGCTAAGGCGCTTCGACCAAGGAGAATCGTAATGATGAACAATGGTCTGAGTCACGGATCGGCAACGATCTATCGGTTTCCGATCGGGGGCCGTGCAGCTCTCGCCGGACGCCGCTATGGCGAGACCCGCCTTCCTGCCGATCACGGCTCGCTTCCCGCGAACGTCTCGATCTGCAGCGAGAGCTGGTATCACCAGGACGCTGTCGACGAGGCCAAGCCGAAATGGGATCGCTGATGCCAGGGCTTGGTTTGACATCGCCGCGCTCGCGCAAGCGCATGGCGACAGTTGAGAAAGGGTCGAAACAACGGTGTTTCGACCCTTTTTGATTCCAGCTGCCCTGCCGGCTAGATTCCGGGCCTTTCGATCACCGCGCAGGTGGTAACCGGCCGCCCCAGGTGCTTCACCGTGGTGAGCCCCGCTCTGGGAATTCTCAGCGTGACCCCGGCCCCCGAATAGCGCGCCCCGGAGACCGACAGCCGCTTGGCGAGCGTGACCGGCTCGCCGTCGATCTGGAGGAAGGCCCGCTTGTCGGCGTCATAAAATCCAACGATGAACTGCGTACCATCGGCGCAGCGATAGGTCCGGAAGTTCTGCGCATCGGCCTGCGTCACACCGAAAATTCCGCCCGACAGCATGGTGATCGCCAAAACAATGGCCTTGTGCCGGTCCATGATCGCCCCCTGTAATAGACCTCAAGGACGCCCGCCGTGCGCCCGCTGGAACCATAACCCAAGCTGATCCCATGCAAGACTCCTCCCTCAAGGACTCCCCTGCCCGCCACCTCGCCTTGCAGGGCGCCAGCAATTTTCGCGATCTCGGCGGCTATCCGACCGCCGATGGCCGCACCACACGTTGGCGGCACATCTTCCGCTCCAACCATCTCGGCCAGCTCACCGCTGCCGACGTCGAGATCGTCCGTGCGCTGGGCATCAGAAGCGCATTCGATTTCCGCGGGATTGAGGAGCGCGCGGCCGGCATCTGCGTCGTAGACGAGATCACGGTGCATCCGCTGCCGATCGAACCGACCGTGGTCGCCGCGCTGCGCGCCGAACTCGCGAAGGGCACGCTGACCGCGGCGGCCGCCCTCGAGCTCATGCGCGAGTCCTATCGTAACTATGTCCGCCACAACACGCACAGCTTTCGCAACCTGTTCGGCCATCTGCTGGAAGACCGCGCACCGCTGGTGATCCATTGCACCGCGGGCAAGGACCGTACCGGCTTTGCCAGCGCGCTGATCCTGCATGCGCTCGGCGTACCCGATGACGTCATCGCCGAGGACTACCTCTTGACCAACCAGCACTACAGGCGCGATGCGACGGCTGCCATCGACCTGCCGGAGGACGTTCGCAACGCCATCGGCAGCGTCGAGGCCTCGTATCTTGCCGCGGCTTTCGAGGCGATCGGCCATGAATACGGCGATCTCGAAACTTATCTTCGCGACGGGCTCAAGCTCGGCGTGCCCGAGCGGGCCGCGCTGAAGGCGCGCTATCTGGAATCGTAGGCCGCAGCGCCGGGAGATCGACAATGCAAGATAGGATCCTGGTCATCACCGGCGCGCTCGGCGCGCTTGGCAAAGTGGTTGCCGAAATCGCGCAGTCGCGCGGCGCACGCGTCGCCGCCATCGACCACGCGCCTTCGCAACTGTCGGCGACGCCCGAGCGCATCGAAATCGGCGGCGTCGATCTGTCCGACGCGGCCCAGGCAAAGACCGCGATCGACGCGGCGGAAAGACATTTCGGCAGACTCGACGCGCTGATCAACATCGCCGGCGGCTTTGCGTTCGAGACGGTCGGCGACGGCGACACCAAGACCTGGCAGCGCATGCACGCGCTCAATGTCCTGACCGCGCTCAACACCTCGCGCGCGGCGCTGCCGCATCTGGCAGCGTCCAGCGCAGGCCGCATCGTCAACATTGGCGCGATGGGCGCGCTCCAGGCCGGCTCCGGCATGGGGCCCTACGCGGCGTCGAAAGCGGGCGTGCATCGCCTCACCGAGGCGCTGGCCAACGAGTGGAAGGGCAAGGTCACGGTGAACGCAGTGCTGCCGTCGATCATCGACACCAGCGCCAACCGCGCCGACATGCCGAAGGCGGACTTCTCCAAATGGGTGACGCCGCAGGAACTCGCCGAGGTCATCCTGTTCCTCGCCAGCGACGCCGCCAGCGGCGTCACCGGCGCGCTGATCCCGGTAGCCGGACGGGTGTAATCAATCCGGCACCAGCAGCCGCAGATTGCCCTTGAAACGGATGCTCTGCTTGCCGGCGAGCGCAATGCCCTCGCCATACGCGGTTTCGTCGGTGTAAGTGCCGCTGAAGCCGATGGTCACGACCTTGCGGCCCCACACCGGGCGCTCGTCGAATGAGGGCGAATGCTCCTCGTTGGTCAGCTCGCCCTTCCACTTCCCGTTGGCCGAGGTGTAGGTGCCGTAGGCGAAGAAGAATGAATCGCCGCCCCGCATGGTGCCGTCGCGCAGCACCATCACGCCCTGATTGCCGCCCTGCACGGCATCCAGCATCTCGATGCGGATGTGATAGAGCCCGTTCCTGATCGTCATCTTCGCAATGCGCCCGGCTGTCCGGCTGCAGGATAGCCGCACCGCTCTCTCCCCGGCAAATGGCGCAGAGGCCGAGATGCGATCCGGGCTAGACTGCCGCAACTGATTCTCCGATCGGATACCCCGTGGAAACCGCGCTCTACCTGCCCGTCAAACGCTTCCTCGAAGAGCTCGGCTTCACGGTCAAGGGCGAGATCGGCGGCTGCGATCTCGTGGGCCTCAGCGCCGGCGATCCGCCGGTCGTGGTGATCGGCGAGCTCAAGCTCGCCTTCAATCTCGAGCTGATCCTGCAGGCGGTCGATCGCGCGTCGGCAGCCGACGAGGTCTGGATCGCGGCGAAGATGTCGATCCGGGGCAAAGGACGCGAGAGCGATGCGCGCTATCGCAATCTCTGCCGGCGCCTCGGCTTCGGAATGCTTGGGGTTACCGACCGCGGCCAGGTCGAGGTGCTGGTGAAGCCGCCGACGGCGGCGCCGCGCCGCAAGCCGAAGGTGCGCTCGCGCCTCGTCGCCGAGCATCAGCGCCGCCAAGGCGATCCCGTGCTCGGCGGCAGCACCCGCGCGCCGATCATGACGGCCTATCGGCAGCAGGCGCTGGCCTGCGCCTCGGCGCTTGCTGAGGGACCGCGGCGCGTGCGCGACTTGCGCGAGCGCTGTCCTGATGCCGGCAAGATCTTGCTTAACAATGTGTATGGCTGGTTCGAACGGGCCGACCGGGGAGTCTACGGGCTCACCGAAGCCGGACACGCGGCCCTGAAACGCTGGCCACAGCAGCGGGTGGAGGTCGCTTCCGGGGTTGCGTCGCTACCATGACACCCGACCGGTGCATAGCTGAGATGCCACACCAATTTCATATTGCAATGCAACATTCGCGGCACTAGGTATCCCGGCATCAAAACGAGGCCGTTATGAGCGCAGACTGGAATACCAAATATGGCACGCGGCGCGTCCGCCATGATCCGCCGACCCTGGACGAGGCGATCTTCGCCGCCATTGGCATCACCGACGATCAGGAGCAGCAGGCCGAGATCGCCGCAGCCTTGATGGGGATGCCGCTCGATGTCGTGCAGGCCGAGGTGAAGAAGCAGGCGCGCACCAACAGCCGCATCACTGCGACGCGCGTGATCGCCGGCGAACAGGGCGCGCAGCGCTCCATCGTGGTCGAACGCCGCGTCGTCCGCCGCTTCGGCACCGGCACGCGCACCGGCACCTAGAGCATTTTCGGTTCTGATTGAATCAGAACCGAAGCTCTAGATTCTTGTTTTGACGCGTTTTCTTCACGCGAACCGGTGTCC
>NZ_LFJB01000035.1:0-35526 GCF_006658625.1 Bradyrhizobium sp. UNPF46 | reverse complement strand
CCGGGATGTCCTGGCTACACCTGTATGCCGCTGTGCAGCTTCTTGTCACGCAGGATTCGCACAGTGGACCGCGGGTGCCAGCCGGCGCCCGGTCTTCCCTGCGCCCTCTCCATTCAAGAGGGCGAAGCGATCAGGCAAAGCTCGGGCGAACAAGCCGCGAGAATGCGAAGGCGTGTCTGGGATGAGGGTGCTGCGAGCTGTCATCTATGACCGTCACCCTGAGGCGCCGGAGCGAAGCGGAGGCCTCGAAGGGCGACAGCCCGGTTGCACCTCGGCCGCACATCCTTCGAGGCTCCGCGTGCGATGCGGTCGCATCGCACGCCTCGCACCTCAGGATGACGGAATCGACATTGTCGCCGCGGAAAGATTTTTGGATGCTTCCGCCTTCGCCGAGGCTTCCGCGGACAGGTCGCTGCGCTCGCAATGACGGCGCCGAAACGGTGTGCGGAAATATGTGCACCGATGCATCGCCTTCGCACCACCGTCATAGTCTCTAACGCGCACTAACCAACACCCGACTTAAAACTGTCATAATCGCCGTACGGAACCCGTGCCTGCGCGTTGTTTACAGGTCGTTAAGTGCGCCTGCATTGGATGCGCCGTGAAAGTGCGTTGGGGACTGCCATGACTGCCGCGAAGAAGATGCCGGGAAAACCGGCCGCCGAAATGTTCGACGACATCCCGGTGCTTCGGCGCAAATGGCGCGCCGCGTTGAAGCCGGGCGACCGGCTGCCGCGCTACGAAGACGTCATGCTCGGCAGTCTCGGACGGCTCGCCGATCACATCGCGCTTCTGAGAAACGACGGCAGGCTCGAACTGTCGCGCAGCGGACGCTACGTGCAGAGATGGCTCGGCGAGGAGCGCTGGGACATTGCGGTCGCGGAGCTGTCGCCCGATTGCGCCACGGCGCTGTCGGAAGCAGCAGGCATCGCGCTCGCCACGGGGCAGCCGCACCAGGCGAGCGCGCATTGCGTGCGCGACGGCATGGTCAGGACCTACGATGTGCTGGCGCTGCCGACGGCCTCGCGCTGGGGCGCCACGCTGGTCGGCGCCTATATCAACGAGCGCGGCGCGCAGTACAATCTCCTGGACGCGATCTTCGCCGCGACCGACGACGCGGTGATCTCGCTGGCGACAATGCGCGATGCCGGTGGCAAGCCGTTCGATCTGCAGGTCGTGCATCACAACAACAGCGCAGGCACGCTGCTGAATGTCGCGAAAGGCAGCCTGTTGTGGCGGCGGATCGGCGAGGGGGCCACGCTGCTGGCCTTGCCCGAGATCATGGACTTCCTGCTCAAGGCCGTCGCGGGCAGTCGCGGCGAGCAGCTCGAGATCGAGCACGGGGATCGCCACCTCCGCTTCAGTGCCACCGCCTTCGCCGACGTTGTCTCGCTGACGATCTCCGATGTCACCGCCCTGAAGCGGCGCGACGCCTCGTTCCGCCTGCTGTTCGACAACAACCCGATGCCGATGTGGGTGTTCGACGCCGAGAGCAAGGAGTTCCTCAGCGTCAACGACGCCGCGATCCAGCATTACGGCTACAGCCGCGCCACCTTCCTGCGCATGAAGCTGCACGAGATCTGGCCCAAGGATGAATGGGACAGCCACACCGAGGCGCTGGAGCGCGTCGGCGACGCCTATCATTCCTCGCGCAACTGGCGGCATTTGCGCGCCGACGGCAGCGAGATCGAGGTGCTGACCTTTGGCCGCCGCGTCGCCTTCGACGATCGCGACGGCTATCTGGTCGCCGTGGTCGACATCACCGAGCGGCGCAAGGCCGAGGCGCGCATCGCGCACATGGCCCACCATGACGGGCTCACCGACCTGCCGAATCGCGAATATTTCCAGGAGCGCCTGAAGCAGGCCCTGGAGCAGGCCGGCGACAAGCGCGTCGGCGTGCTCTACATCGACCTCGACCTGTTCAAGAACATCAACGATTCCTTCGGTCATCCCGTGGGTGACCGCCTGCTCAAGCAGGTTGCCGAGCGCCTGACCACCGCCGTCCGTGGCGCCAATCTGGCGGCCCGGCTCGGCGGCGACGAATTCGCGGTGATCCTCGCGGCCGACGTCTCGCCGAACGAGGCCAGCGCCTGTGCTGGCCTGCTGATCGACATGCTGAAGGCGCCCTATGACCTCGACGGCCAGGAGATGGTGATCGGCGCCAGCATCGGCATCGCGCTGTCGCCCGGCGACGGCACGACGCCGGAAGAGCTGATGCGAAACGCCGACATGGCGCTGTACCGGGCGAAGTCCGACGGCGGCGGCGTTCACCATTTCTTCGAGCGTGAGATGGACCTGCAGGCGCAGAAGCGCCGCGACATGGAGCTCGATCTGCGCCGTGCCTTCGCCAACGGCGAGTTCGAGCTCCACTACCAGCCGCTGGTGTCGATCGCCTCCGACCGCATCTCCGGCTTCGAGTCGCTGCTGCGCTGGCGTCATCCGGACAAGGGCATGATCTCGCCGGCGGAGTTCATTCCCGTCGCGGAGGACATCGGCCTCATCACCCAGTTGGGCGAGTGGGTGCTGCGCGAGGCCTGCGCCGAGGCGGCGAAATGGCCTGCCGACATCAAGGTCGCGGTCAATCTGTCGCCGGCGCAATTCCGCAGCCGCAATCTGGTCCAGATCGTGATCTCGGCGCTGGCGCAGTCCGGCCTGTCGCCGCGGCGGCTCGAGCTCGAGATCACCGAGTCGATCTTCCTGGCCGAGACCGACGCCAATCTCGCGATCCTGCACCAGCTGCGCGAGCTCGGCGTCGGCATCTCCATGGATGATTTCGGCACCGGCTATTCCAGCCTGAGCTATTTGCGCAGCTTCCCGTTCGACAAGATCAAGATTGATCGTTCGTTCGTGAAGGATCTGGCGGAGCGTCCCGATTGCGGCGCGATCGTGCGCGCGATCTCCGGCCTCGGCCGCAGCCTCAACATCACGACGACCGCCGAGGGCGTCGAGACCGAGGACCAGCTCGACTGGCTGCGTGCCGAGGGCTGCAACGAGGTGCAGGGTTTTCTGTTCAGCGCGGCGCGGCCCGCGGCCGAAATCGCAAAGCTGCTCGCCGATTTCGGCCAGCGCGCGTCACGGGCGGCGTAGGCCTTCGGGGTAGCAGTCATAGACCAGCGCCTTGAAGGCGGGCGTGATGCGGCCGCGCTCGGTCTGGGTCTGCTGCATCATGAGGTAGACCATGTCGAGCTTAGGATCGACGCCGAAATAGGTGCCGCTGCCACTGTCCCATTTCAGTTCGCCGAGCGAGCCCGGCGGCGGCGGTTTCGCGTTGCCGGGATCGGTCCGTACCGCAAGGCCGTAGCCATAGCCGAAGCCGTCGCCGGGGAAATAGAAATAGTCGCGTCCAACCCCGGAGCCGGGCCCGATGTGATCCGTCGTCATCGCCTTGAACGCGGCGGGGCTCAGATAGCGCCGGCCCGCGAACGAGCCGCCGTTGAGCAGCATCTGCGAGAAGCGCTGATAGTCGGTGATGGTCGAGAGCAGGCCGCCGCCGCCGGATTGCCATTCCGGATGGTCCAGACGTTCGCGCTCTCCAGCGAGCAGGATGAAGTCGTTCGGCAGCGGCCGCGCCATCCGCGCCAGCTCGTCCTCGGTCGCCAGCGCGAACTTGGTGCTGTTCATGCCGAGCGGATCCAAGATGCGAGCTTTGAGGAACTGGTACAGCGTCTGGCCCGAGACGATCTCGATGACGCTGCCGAGCACGTCGGTGGAATGGCCGTAGCGCCACAGCGTCCCCGGCTGCCGCGCCAGCGGCAGCTTGGCGATGCGGTCGGCGAATTCCCTGTTGTTGAATTGCCCTTCGAAGATGTTGGCGGCCTGGTAGGCCTGCTCGACCCATTTGCCGCCGATATAGTCGTAGCTGATGCCCGAAGTGTGCCGCAGCAGATCTTCGATGTTGACGGGACGGACTGGCGGCACGAGGTCGAGTTCCAGCTTGCCGTCCGGCTCGGTGACCTCGAGGCCGACCTTGGTGCGGGAAAACAGCGGCACGTATTTCGACACGGGGTCGGTGAGGGCGAGCTTGCCCTCGTCGATCAGCATCATCGCGCCGAGGCACGTGATCGGCTTGGTCATCGAGTGGATCGCGAAGATCGTGTCGGGCGTCATCGCAAGGCCCGTCCTGGTGTCGCGCACGCCGAACGTCTTGAGATAGACCGGCTTGCCGTGCTGCTGCACCAGGATCACCGCGCCCGGCAGCCGACCGCTGCTCACCTCGTTGTCGAAGAATGCAGTGATGCGGTCGAGCCCGTCGGGCGAGGGGGCGGGGATGTCGGCGGCCCGGCTTCGCGCCATCGTGCCGGCGAGCAGCGTTGCTCCGACCAGAAAATCACGACGCTTCATCCGGGCTTCCTCCCTCGGCGGGATCAAAGCCGCAAGGCGTCGTGGGCGTCAACACGCCATCGATCAAAAACGCGTCACGATTTCCGAAAGGAACGGTCGCGGACGGTCCTCGCTCGGCTTGGTCGGCGTGCCCACGTGAATGAAGCCGGCGAGTTTCTCGTCCGGCTTCAGGCCGAGGCCGTCGAGCACGTCGCGATCGAACGAGAACCAGCCGGTCAGCCAGCAGGCGCCGTAGCCGAGCGCGGTTGCGGCCGTGACGATGTTCATGGCGCTGGCGCCCGCCGACAATTCCTGCTCGAACGCCGGCACCTTCGGATGCGGTCTGGTGAAGCTGACGATGCCGATCACCAGCGGCGCATCCATCAGGCGCTTGCGCTCGGTCTCGACGTCGGCCGCCGGCGCGCCGGGATTCTTCCGCGCAAACACCTTGGCGATCACCTCGCCGGCACGTGCACGGGCATCGCCCTCGAAAATGATGAAGCGCCAGGGTGCGAGCTTGCCGTGGTCGGGCACGCGGGCGCCGATGGTCAGGATCGTCTCGAGCTCGGCCGGAGAGGGGCCGGGCCCGGTCATCTCGCGCGGCTTGACCGAGCGGCGGGTCTTCAGGAGTTCGATGGCATCGGGCACTGCGATATCCTCTTCAAATGGTCGGCGGGCGTGCCATGCCGAGATAAGCATGCACGCCCGCAACCGGAAGCGAATTTAGATCGATTTCAGGGATCAGAGCGACCCGCGCATCCGCTTGACGTCGGGCGGCGTCGCCTCGTCGACCAGTGCGGCGATCGCCTCCTCGGTCGTCATCACCTTCTGGCCGTCGCTGCCGAGCCGGCGCACCGAGACCGAATGCGTTTCGGCCTCCTTTTTGCCGACCACGAGCAGGGCGGGGATCTTGGCCAGCGAGTGCTCGCGGACCTTGTAGTTGATCTTCTCGTTGCGCAAATCGATCTCGACCCGAAGCCCCGCGCGCCGCGCCTGCTCCAGCACCACCTTGGCGTATTCGTCGCCTTCCGAGGTGATGGTGGTGACTACCGCCTGCACCGGCGAGAGCCAGAGCGGGAAGTTGCCGGCATAGTGCTCGATCAGGATGCCGATATAGCGTTCCATCGAGCCGCAGATCGCGCGGTGCACCATCACGGGCGGCTTCTTGCCGCCGTCATGGTCGATATAGAACGCGCCGAACCGCTCCGGCAGGTTGAAGTCGACCTGCGTGGTGCCGCACTGCCAGTCGCGGCCGATGGCGTCGCGCAGCACATATTCGAACTTCGGCCCGTAGAAGGCGCCCTCGCCCGGATTGATCTCGGTCTTGATGTGATTGCTCTGCGACTGGATCTCGCGCAGCACTGTAGCCATCACGCGCTCGGCGTGATCCCACATCTCGTCCGTGCCGACGCGCTTTTCCGGCCGCGTCGACAGCTTCACGGTGAGATCGCCGGTGAAGCCGAAATCGGCGTAGGTCGACAGGATCAGATCGTTGATCTTCAGGCATTCCTCGGCGAGCTGGTCCTCGGTGCAGAAGATGTGCGCATCGTCCTGGGTGAAGCCGCGCACGCGCATCAACCCGTGCATGGCGCCCGACGGCTCGTAGCGATGCACCACGCCGAACTCGGCGAGGCGCAAGGGCAGGTCGCGGTAGCTCTTCAGGCCGTGCTTGAAGATCTGCACGTGCCCCGGGCAGTTCATCGGCTTCAGCGCAAACCAGCGCTTGTCCTCGGCCTCGTCGCCGGCCGACTGCGCCGCGAACATGTTCTCGCGGTACCAGCCCCAATGGCCCGAGGTCTCCCACAAGGACTTGTCGAGGATCTGCGGCGCGTTGACCTCGCTGTAATCGCCGGTCAGGCGCCGGCGCATATAGGCGATCAGCTGCTGGAAGATGGTCCAGCCCTTGGCGTGCCAGAACACGACGCCCGGGCCTTCCTCCTGGAAATGGAAGAGGTCGAGTTCGCGCCCGAGCTTGCGATGGTCGCGCCTTTCCGCTTCCTCGATCTGCTTGAGATAAGCGTCGAGGTCCTCCTGCTTGGCGAAGGCGGTGCCGTAGATGCGCGTCAGCATCGGGTTGTTGCTGTCGCCGCGCCAATAGGCGCCAGCCACCTTCATCAGCTTGAAGGCGTTGCCCACCTTGCCGGTCGAGGTCATGTGCGGGCCGCGGCAGAGATCGAACCAGTCGCCCTGGTAGTAGATTTTGATCGGCTCGGTGCCGGGAATGGCGTCGACCAGCTCGACCTTGAAGGCCTCGCCCTTGTCGCGGAACACCTGCTTGGTTTTCTCGCGATCCCAGACTTCCTTGGTGAAAGGCTTGTCGCGCGCGATCAGCTCGCGCATTTTTTTCTCGATGGCCGCAAAGTCGTCCGGCGTGAACGGCTCGTTGCGGAAGAAGTCGTAGTAGAAGCCGTTCTCGATCACGGGGCCGATGGTGACCTGCGTGCCCGGCCACAGCGTCTGCACGGCTTCCGCGAGCACGTGCGCGCAATCGTGGCGGATCAGCTCGAGCGCGCGCGGGTCGTCGCGGTTGACCAGCTCGATCTTGGCGTCGTCCTCGATGGGGTCGTTGAGATCGGCGAGCACGCCGTCGAGTGCCATCGCAACCGTGCGCTTGGCCAGCGAGGGCGAGATGCCCTTGGCGATGTCGAGGCCGGTGATGCCCTTGTCGTATTCGCGCCGGGCGCCGTCCGGGAAGGTGAGGGTGACTTTGGCTGCGGGGGTCACGGGCTTCAGATTGGAGAGGCTGTACTGGAAGCCGGACTCGGATTTGGGCTGGTCGGTCATTGCTTTTCTCCTGAGGCTCACTCCTGCGAACGAGCGCAGGTAAGCGGGAACGAGCGATATATCAGGCGATTCGGCCTGTGCAATCCGGCATTTCCAAGAAAATCGGCGCATAAAGCGGCGCGCGGACGAACTATTTCGGTCCGGCCCTTTAACTGGCCGGACAACCGCTCTACATGCATTTGCATGGAAAATGCACGCGCCGGCCGTTTCGCGCCAACCGCCCTGATGCTTGGCAATCTCGTCACCGGCTGTTCGGTGCTGGCCCCGGCGGGCATGCTGCCGGAGCTGGCGAGCGGCCTCGATGTCAGCATTCATGCGGCCGGGCTGCTCATCACCTTCGGCGCGATCACGCTGTGCATCGGTTCGCCGCTGACGGCCTGGCTGACCGGCCGCATCGAGCGGCGGACGCTGCTCACGACGACCTTGGCGGTGCTTGCCTTGGGCAATCTCGCCTCGGCCTTTGCGCCCGATTACACCAGCCTGCTCGCCATCCGTCTCGTGATGCTCGCTGTCGGCGCGCTCTATACGCCGCAGGCCGCCGGCACGGCCGCGTTGATCGTGCCGGTCGAGCGGCGGGGCAGCACCATCGCCTATATCTTTCTCGGCTGGTCGCTGGCTGCCGCCGTCGGCCTGCCGTTGATCACCTTCATCGCCAGCCGCTATGGCTGGCGCGCGGCCTATGGTGAAATCGGCCTGTTGGGTTGCGTCAGCTTCCTGTTGCTGCTGCTGCGGCTGCCGGCGGGCCTGAAGGGCGCGCCGGTTGATTTGAAGACCTGGCGCGAGGTCGGCCGCAACACGACGATCCTGCTGCTGCTTGCGGTCACCATGCTGCAGATGTCGGGGCAGTTCGTGGTGTTCACCTTCATGGGCCCGCTGCTCAACAAGCTCACCGGCGCGGGCCCCGATGCGATCGGCACGGCGTTCGCGCTCTACGGCGTCTGCGGCTTCCTCGGCGTCGTCATCGCTACCCGTATCGTCGATAGCTGGGGCCCTTATCGCACCTCGCTGCTGTTCACCTGCCTGTTGCTGACCGGGATCGCTGGCTGGGCGCTCGGTGCGGGCACGCTTGGCTTCATGACGGCCGGGGTCTCGATCTGGGGCCTCGGATTCGCCTCGACCAATTCGATGCAGCAGGTGCGGCTGGTTGCGGCCGCGCCGCCACTTGCATCGGCGACCGTCGCGCTCAATACGTCGGTCCTCTACATCGGCCAGGCCGTCGGCTCCGCCATCGGCGGAGTGTTGTTCGCCCGCGAGCTCCTGCATACGCTCGGCTTCGTCGCCGTCGGCTTCGTCATGCTGGCGCTGATCCTGGTGGTCCTGACCCGTCCCCGCCGGGCTGCCGCCACGGCCTGACGAGGCGCGTTTTCGTGTGCGCAAGGCGCTTGGCAAACCGCGCGCGGGAGCGCTAGAAGGCCGGTCATGGGGACCAAAGAGAGTTGACTGAAATGAGGATGATTCTGGCGGTTGCCGCGGTGCTCTATTCAGCCTCCGCGTTCGCGCAAGCCGACAAGCCACCGATGGTGGGGGACAAGCCCTTGGTGCAGGTCAAGCCCAAGGGGACCAAGGCGGGGGCCAAGGAGGCCGCGGCCAAGCCGGCGGCAGCACCGAAGGGCAAGCCGCAATCGATCGCGGCCCGGCTTCAGGCCTGCCTCGAGCTTGATGACGGTACCAAGGACCGGCTCAATTGCTACGACGCCATCATTCCGCCAGCGCCAAAGCCGAAGCCGGCGAAGGCCAAGGGCTACGCCGATTGCAAATTCTTCAAGGAAGAAGACGAGCGGCTGGCCTGCTTCAACGGCTTTGCCGAGAGCATTCCGAAGCTGCCCAAGACCTGATTCTCGGAGCTAATTCCCGCCAGGCTCAGTCGCTGATCCGGCAGAGCACGGCCCGGAAGGCAACGCCCGGCGCCTGCAGCGCGTTGCCTTCGAATTCCGCGGTGTCGCCGTCCTCCCGGCCGGCGAGCGCCAGCGTGATGCGATCGAGGCCGAACAGCGCCTTGAAGGACGGGTCGTCATTGTAGCGCTGGGTCGAGATCTTGACCTTGATGCCGTCGCCTTCGCCCGTATACGTGCCGATGAAGGCGAAAGCGGAATTGCCCCCGCGCATCTTGCCATCCGTCACATAGACGACGCCGCAGCCCGTTCCGTGAACGGTGTGGTAGTCGACCTTGTACAATCCCTGACGCAACTGCCTGTCCCCGCAGAATTCCAGCCGGCCGCAAAGTATGAGCCTTGCCAGCGGAAGCAATCCGGCGACCTCCGGGATTTCGGCCCATCAACATTACATTTTGATCAAAGCCTGAGGGAATTGCAGGCAGTGCAGCCAAATGCCGGCTCGCGCAATATCCGTCAGCGGCTCGACGCAGAAGGGTTGGTGGAGGCGACGCGCGTCAGCGCCAGCGAGGGCGTCGCCGCCATCTTCACCAGCACGTCCTTGAGCGGATCCCGCGTCCAGGCGCGCGTGACATAGTCGCGATGGGTGATGCCCTCGGCGGTCTCGACGAACACCACGCTGCCGGGACGCAAGGGGCCGTCCATGTCCTCGGTGACGCCGATGCCCTTCTGCCGCAGCATGCTCATCAGCTCGCGGTCGCGCCGCGCCGTGCCGCGGGTGTAGGCGCTGACGAAGAAGCTGGAGCGGTGGCTTTCGATCCAGGACGCGAACTTGTCCATCTCGCCGTAGACGGCGTCGAGCAGCACAACGCCGCGGACGCGGTCGCTGATGCCGCCGACCTCCAGGCTCCAGGCCGTCGGCAGGAAGCCGCCGCTGTAGCCGACGATCACGATCGGCATGCTGGCGAAGGCGCGCGCGCTGTTGGGATCGCCGGTGACGCGGGCAAGGTGCTCGGCCGATTCCGCCATGAAGCGCTTGAAGCCGCCCGGCTGCCAGAACTTGCCGGCGCTGGAATCGGCGGCATCGACTGCCATCTGCGGGGCGAGCAGCACGGCATTGGCGCCGGAATCGGTGATTTGTTTCGGCACCAGCTGGCGATCGCGCACGTCGCGTTCGAGCGTTGCGCCATTGCCGTGGAAGAACACCACGATCACGCCCGGCTTGCGGACGTCGAAATGCTCGGGCACGTGCATCAGCACGCGGCTGTCATTGTAGGTCTCGTCCTGCCAGAACACGCGCCCCGAATAGCTGCGATGTCCGCGACGGTCGCCCTTGCTGATGTTGAGGAAGGGCGCGTCGGAGGCGGGGTTGTTGCCGAAATAGGGAAAGGCCGACGACTTCATGCTGACGAGGGTCGTCAGGTCCTCGCGGGGAGGACGCTTGTAGGGGACCTGCGGCTCGAGCGAGGCGACCTTATAGGGCGCCTGCTCCGGTGGCTGTTGCTGCACGGCGCGCTTGGGCGAGAAGTCCGACATCTGCCGTTGCAGGAAACTCTCGCTTGCCGAGGGGAAGCGCTCCCTGAATTGCGGAGCGGGAAAGCGATCCTCGAACGTGTCGCCGCCTGCGACTTGCCGATTTGTCTTCGCAACGACCTGACTGCCCCCTTGGACGTTGGCCTGCGAGTTTGCCGCGAGGGCCGCCGGGTTCGGCGCCTTGCCGCATTGAACCAGGATCAGCGACAACGGCACAAAGGCTGAGATCAGGCCGACCCGGAGCGCACGACCGCGCCGACCGGACAGTGTCCGATCGGCACGACGATCAGCTCTCAGTTTCGGAACGGCCCCGACCATCCACCCATGACCCCAAAGTCACGTCCATCGGCAATCCAGACAATTGAGCCGACTGGCGTTTAGGCGACGTTAAGCTTCCGGACAAACTTCCCCACATCCGGAACGCTCAAAAGGACCATGCAATCGTGTCCTGATTGTGGGGAAGAGGAACGGGGCTTCCCGGGGTATCGGCAGGCTTTTCGCCTGATAGCGGGAATAAGCGGTGCTGAAATACCCGTCGGTGCTGCCTCATTTAACCCTTGTTAACCCTGCTTGAATTGACTGGGCCAAACTGCACGATGGGCCCGCGAGGCAAGACGCCTCGAGGTTAAGGACCCCAATGACGGCATCAGATGCGGGACCCGCACCCTGGACTGGCCGGCTGACCGGAGGCGGGACCGGGGTCTCGGTTCTGGTCGCAACCGCGATCGTCGTGGCCGACATGATCGGGGTTGGCGTCTTCACCAGCCTCGGCTTCCAGGTCAAGGACATCCCGTCCGGCTTCTCGATCCTGCTGCTGTGGACCGTGGGCGGCATCGTCGCGCTCTGCGGGGTGTTCGCCTATAGCGAGCTCGGGGCGATGTTTCCGCGCTCGAGCGGCGAGTACAATTTCCTGGGACGGGCCTATCACCCGGCTTTCGGTTTCCTCGCCGGCTGGGTGTCCGCGACGGTGGGCTTCGCCGCGCCGGTCGCGCTCGCTGCGATGGCCTTCGGCGAATACGCCAAATCGGTCGTGCCCGATCTGCCGCCGATCCCGCTCGCCATCGCCGTGGTGTGGCTGGTCTCGCTCGTGCAGCTGACCGGCGTCAGGCACTCCTCGACCTTCCAGCTGATCTCGACCATCATCAAGGTCCTGCTGATCGTCGCCTTCCTGGTTGCCGGCTTCGTCATCGCCGCTCCGCAACCGATCGCCTTCACGCCGCAGCCGGGCGATCTCGCTCACATCGTCAGCGCGCCCTTCGCGATCGGGCTCGTCTTCGTGATGTACTCGTTCTCGGGCTGGAATGCCGCGACCTACATCATCGGCGAGATGAACATGCCGCAGCGCGACCTGCCGCGCGCGCTGCTCGCGGGCACGCTGATCGTGCTCGTGCTGTACGTCGCGCTGAACGCGGTGTTTCTCCATTCGACGCCTGTCGGTGCGCTGGCCGGTCAGCTCGACGTCGCCAGCGTCGCCGGTGCCGCCATCTTCGGCAAGCTCGGCGGCCGGATCGTCGGCGCCATGATCTGTGTCGGGCTGATCTCCTCGATCTCTGCGATGATGTGGATCGGCCCGCGCGTGATGATGACGATGGGGGAGGACATTCCGGCTCTGCGCGTGTTTTCGCGCAAGTCGACGAGCGGCGCGCCCGCCTATGCCATCCTGTTTCAGCTCGCGGTCGCGACCCTGCTGCTGTTCACGCGCAGCTTCGAGGCGGTGCTCGACTTCATCCAGTTCGCGCTTCTGTTCTGCTCGTTCTTCACGGTCGCCGGCGTCATCAAGCTGCGCATCACCGATCCCGATCTGCCCAGGCCCTATCGCGCCTGGGGATACCCGTTCACGCCGCTGGTTTTCCTGCTCGTGACAGGGTTCATGATGTACTACCTGTTGACCGAGCGGCCGGTGCAGTCGCTCTCGGGGATGCTGGTCATGCTCTCCGGTCTGTTGATTTATGCTGTTTTCCGCAGGCGGCCGGTCGCCGCTGATACGTCACACATTCGCGAATAGACATGGTCCGAGCCTTCAGAATTGCGGCCGTCGCTCTTGCCCTGCTGGCTGCGGCCGTCTCGTCCGCACGCGCCGCCGAGGTCACCTTCGATGATACCGCGCGCTTCCTCGCGGGCATGCAGCCTTCGGCGGACTCGCCGTTGGTGCCGTTGACCCGGGACCCCAGCTGGCAGCATCACGCGAAATTCTTCGACGGCGCTTTTGCCCAGCTCGAGCAGCGGCAGCTCTCGAAGATCCGCACCTGGTCCGACGTCAATCTGGCCGCGCCCCGGCCAACCATGTTCTACATGTTCAGCGGCCCCGATTTCCTCTACGCCAACGCGTTCTACTCCAAGGCCAGCACCTACGTGCTCGGCGCACTGGAGCCGGTCGGCGCCGTGCCCGATTTGACGCGGCTGCCGCGCGGCTCGGTCGGTGCCGCGCTCTACAACGTCGAGCGTTCGCTCGGCTCGATCCTGAGCTTCTCGTTCTTCATCACCAAGCAGATGAAGGTCGATCTGCACGCCAATCAGGTCAACGGCACCTTGCCGATCCTCTATGTCTTCCTCGCCCGCTCGGGCAAGACCATCCGCAACGTCGAGATGGTCGCGCTCGACGACAAGGGCGGAATGCATGTCGGCGACGACAACCCGGGACGCAATGCGACGCGCGGCGTCCGCATCACCTTTGCTGGCCCCGACGGGGAAGCGCGCACGCTGTATTATTTCTCGACCGACCTTTCCAATGCCGGGGCGCGCAACACGGGATTCCTGAAATTCTGCGAGACGCTCGGGCCCGGCAACAGCCTGCTCAAGAGCGCATCCTATCTCCTGCACAAGAGCGACTTCGCTTCTGTCCGCGACTGGCTGCTGGCCAACAGCGCCACCATCATCCAGGACGATTCCGGCATTCCGCTTGCCAATTACAACGCGCGGCAATGGCGGTTCTTCCCGTTCGGCCGTTATCTCGGACCGATCGGTGAATTCCCCGGCCGTTACCAGGAACGCTACGCCGAACTGTTCACGCGCGCCCAGCCGATCGATTTTGGCGTCGGCTACCGCTGGCGCATGCATGAATCGAACTTGCTGCTGTCGGTGAGGGTGCCGGGAAGCGAGGCCGCGCCGGCTGCGGAGGCCACATCGTCGGCCGAGCCGGCGCCGAAGCCGCCGCGCCCGAAGCGGCCGCGTCCGCCCGAGTCGGTGCCGCCGCAGGGACGCTTCTTCTGGTACCGCTAGGCCAATTGCGCAGATCCGGCGTTACGTCGTCGCATTCTGGGCCACGACGACCAGCACTTCGGCTTTCTGCCGGCCGAGGCTCCTGACTTCGTGCGGCGTCTCGCCTGAGAAATACAGGCAGTCGCCCCTGCCGAGTGTCAGCTCCTCGCCGTCGAGCTTGATCGAGATCCGGCCGTTGATGACGAACAGCAGCTCCTCGCCCGCATGCGAGGCGCGGGTCGCCGCCTTGTGCGGCGGGCTGAGCAGGAACGGCTCCATCATCTTGCGAGTGCGGCCCGTTGCCAGCGGCACGACGCCAAACGTGTCCTGGAACAGCGGCACGTTGCCGTCCTCGCGGCGGAACAGCGTATAGCGCGGCGCGGGCTCGGCGTTCGGGTCGAAGAAGTTCGCGACATTGACCTCGAGCGCGGCCGCCATCCGCAGCAGCGCGGCGAGCGAGGGGATCTTCAGGTTTCGCTCGACCAGCGAGATGTAGCCGCGCGTGAGATCGCTCTGCTTCGCAAGCTGGTCCAGCGTCAGGCCCTTGGCGATCCGCGCCTGGCGGATATTGGCCCCGACCGCTGTCGCTTTGCTGACGTCAAGCACGCGTGAGTCTCCCGAACTGCTGAGGCCTCTTTTGCAACAGATGCGGCTGAACTGCCAGCCCGGCAGGGCGCGCTGCTCTCTCGGCGTGTCGGCGCGTGTATTCCAAAGGAAAACAAATGCGCAGAAATTTCGAGCAAAGCCGCAGATATTGTGAGCAGATGGGCTGGTATATCGCAGGATTCAGCCGAATTTTGGTGCAAAAGACGCGCCTTGCCGCGATTGGCGGCATTTGCCCCGTTCCGTGGCGTTGATTTCTATTAGTAAACATGATCGATTTTTACCGTCGCGGCTGCCGATGGGGTCCGCGGACCGAACCAACTGCTTTTCCCAGGCGCCGGTACCTTTTGGAGAGATCGATGACCGTAGCAGACGACGTAACCCTGAACGTAGCGCCGGACGAGGCGGCGAGCTTGCGGAGGATCGTGTGGTCGAGCGTGATCGGCACCGCGGTCGAGTGGTACGACTTCCTCATCTACGGCACGGCGACCGCGCTGGTGTTCAACAAGGTCTTTTTCGCCGCCGGCAATCCCACGCTCGCCACCATCGCGGCCTTCGGCACCTATGCGGTCGGGTTTCTGGCGCGTCCTCTCGGCGCTGCGATCTTCGGTCATTACGGCGACCGGGTCGGCCGCAAGGCGATGCTCGCGATCACCATCATGGTGATGGGCATCGGCACCTTCCTGATCGGCCTGCTGCCGACCTACCAGCAGATCGGCATTGCCGCGCCGCTGCTGCTGATCGGCCTCCGCTTCCTCCAGGGCATCGGCCTCGGCGGCGAATGGGGCGGGGCGGTGCTGATGGTGGTCGAGAACTGTCCGACACACCGCCGCGGCCTGCTCGGCAGCATGGTGCAGGTCGGCAATCCCATCGGCAATCTCGCCGCGATCGGCATGTTCGCGCTGGTGGCGAGCCTGCCGGAGAGCGATTTCATGACCTATGGCTGGCGCATCCCCTTCCTGGTCTCGATCCTGCTGGTCGGCGTCGGCCTCTATATCCGCCTCAACATGGAGGAGACCGCGGCCTTCCGTCAGGTCCAGGCCAAGAAGGACGTCGCGAAGATGCCTCTGGTCGAGATCTTCAGGCACCATCGCCGGCCGTTCTTCACGGCTGTCGGGCTCAAGATCTCCGAGATCGCCTATGCCAGCATCGGCGGCGTGTTCGTGATGTCCTATGCCACGGCCAATCTCGGCCTGTCGCGCACCGTGGTCCTGAACGGAGCCTTCGCTGCATCGCTGGTCGCGCTGCTCGCCATTCCCTTGTTCGGCTGGCTGTCGGATATCCTCGGCCGCAAGACGATGTTCCATGCGAGCTGCGCGTTCTCGGCGCTGTTTGCCTTCCCGCTGTTCTGGCTGCTCGACACTCGCGATCCCACCGTCGTCATCTGCACCATCGTGGTGGCGATCACCTTCGGCCAGATGGTGATGTTCGGCATCGGCGCGCCATGGTACTCCGAGCTGTTCTCCGCACGGCTGCGCTACAGCGGCGCCTCGCTCGGATTTCAGGTCGGCGCGGCCATCAGCGGCGGGTTGACGCCGCTGATCGCGGCGTCTCTGATGGCGTGGAGCGGCGGTGCCACCTGGCCGGTCTCGCTGCTACTGATCGCCTGCGCCGCCATCACCGCGACCGCGACCAATTTCGCGCCGGAGATGGCGAACAAGGAACTGACCTGATCCCGCGGCGCGCCGCCTCTGGCGGTGCGCCATCGTTCCTCAAGGGGAAATTGTCATGCTCGATACGATCAACACCGGCCCGGCGCAGGGCGCAGCGCAGCTCGGTTGGACCGGCGTGGTGCGCTTCCTTCACTTGACCCCGCGCGCGTTCCTGCCGATGCGTGCCGCGGATAAGATCAACCTCGTTGCCGGCCGGGGAATCGAAGGCGACCGCTACATGATCGGCAACGAGGAGGGATTTTACTCGCACAAGCCCGAAGAGGGCCGGCAGGTCACCCTGTTCGAGCTCGAGACGCTGGTCGCGCTCAAGCGCGACGCGGGCATCGTACTCGGCCCCGAGGAGCATCGGCGCAACGTCACGGTCGAAGGCGTGCCGCTGAATCATCTGGTCGGCCGCCGCTTCTGGCTTGGCGAGACCCTGCTGGAAGCGACGCGGCTGTCGGTGCCGTGCCGGCATATCGAGGAGATCACCGGCAAGGCGATCTTTGATCCCCTGATCAATCGCTCCGGCCTCAACTGCAAGATCCTGCAAGGTGGCGTCGTGAAGGTGGGCGATATCGTGCGGAATGCGGCATGAAGGCGCGCCCGATCACGACGGTCAAAACGATCCTCACCGGCATCGAGGCGGCGGGAACAGGCATCAAGCTGTTGACGCTGGCCGATCCCGACCGCTGGGAGCTGCCGCCGTTCAAGCCGGGCGCGCATATCGACCTGCATCTGCCGAACGGGCTCGTGCGTACCTATTCGCTGTGCAACGAGCCCGCCGACAACACGCGCTATGTCATTGCGGTCAAGCGCGAGGCGGAGGGGCGTGGTGGTTCGCGTGCGCTTCATGACGAGGTTGGAATCGGCGACGTCATTGGCGTCTCGCTGCCGCGCGGCGGGCTCGAGCCCGATGCGCGCATCGGGCGCTACGTGTTCGTCGCTGGCGGCATCGGAGTGACGCCGTTCCTGTCCATGGCGCGGCATCTCGAACGAGCGGAGCAGGCCGAATTCACGCTGCATCTGATCGTACGCGAGGAGGTGCCGCTTGCCGCGCATCTCGGCGCGCTGATCGAACGGGGCCGTGTCGTGGTGCACCGGACGTCTCGGACCGGGCGTCCTGATCTCGCGACGCTTGTCGGGGAGGGCGGATCGGAGACGCTGGTTGGCTGCTGCGGCCCTGAAGGCATGACCGACGATTTCGAGCGGGTGACCGCCGCGTGGCCCGCGGCCAATGTTCATATCGAGCGCTTCGTCGCGCCGCCGCCGGTCATCGATCCCGACGCCAAGCCGTTCACGCTGTCGCTGGCGCGCTCGGGCACCGAGATCCAGGTCCGGGCCGGCCAGACCATGCTGGCCGCGTTGCAGGAAGGAGGCATCGACATCGCGACCTCCTGTTGCGGCGGCATCTGCGGCGCCTGCAAGGTCGGATGGATCGAGGGCAAGCCGGTGCATCGCGACCGGATCCTGTCGCCGTATGAGCGCGAACGCTATCTCATGGTGTGCGTCGCCGGATCGGACACAGAACGGCTGGTGCTGGACCTGTAGGATTCGGTACTACCAGTGCACGCTCTGGCTTGGTTCGACGAACGCCGTCGTGCTCGGCGGCGTCGCAAGGCTCGAAGCCAGATACCAGCCAGAACCCAGCACGAGCGTCAGCAAGGCGACGATCGCGATCAGGTCCATGGTGCGGGGGTCGTGGTGCCGCCTGGGGCCGGGGATGGGCCCAGGCTTGAGGTGCAGATGAGGGCTGATTTTCCAGCGCATTGTTTGTTTCCTCCCGAGGGAGCACCAAAACAACGCGGGAGGAACCTCTAAGGTTCCGCAGGGGTCGCCGAGGCGCAGCACGGCGCCTCAATCTCAGGATGCGTTGACGCCGCGCCAGCGGCCGTAACGCCAAGGCAGATACCAGCGCGCGCCTTGCGGCGCGGCGAGCGGCACATTGTCGATACCCGACGTGCCGAAAGGATTGCAACGCAGCAGCCGTGCGAGCGTCATCCAGCCGCCGGCCCAGAGGCCGAAGCGTTCGATCGCCTCGTCGCCATATACGGAGCAAGTCGGCAGATGCCGGCAATTGTAGCCGACCAGCGGCGACAGCGTGTGCCGGTAAAGCCAGATCAGCGCACGGCCGAGTCGGCGCGGGAGCCGAAGCGCCCCTTCGAGCGAACTGGAACAGTGCCCGCAGGCTGAATGCTTCATGTGCGCTGTGCCGTCAGGTTAAGCGATGAGGTGCCCGGTTCCGCCGCAGGGAACTGTAAGCTGTTGTTTGTGCGCCATATTTTGCATGCTTTTTGGGAGCAGTGCAGCAAGTACCTATGGACGATCTGTATTCCCCCGGATACCATTTTTGTGACGTCCATGTGTAGACTCGACAGACGTAAAACGGGGCTTGCCTGAATCGCCTCTGGGGCTTGGGGAAGGGACCAGTTTGAAAGTTCTGAAGTCGCTCAATCTTCGCGGCTGGTTGCTTGTGGGAACCGCCGTCTGTGGAGTCGTGCTGGCTGGCGCCGTCGCGACATTCGGCTCATCTGCCCGGGCCGGCGGCGCTCTGGAAGAGCGCAAGCTGCCGATGAAGTTCAGCTGGATTGCCTGCGAGCCGAATTGCCGCGGCTGGGTCAGCGCGGTCGGCATCATCACTGCCGACACGCCGAAGGATTTCGAAGAATTTTCTCGCGGCCGCCAGCTCGGCGGCGCCACCGTGGTGCTCGATTCCAGCGGCGGTTCCGTCAATGACGCGATCACGCTCGGCCGTCGCTTCCGCAATCTCGGCCTCCTGACCACGGTCGGCGTCAGCCTGCGCGGCGGTCAGTCGGCCCGTCCCGCCGTCGCGTCCGAGGCCTATTGCGAATCCATGTGCGTGTTCCTGCTGCTCGCCGGGAAGAAGCGCTACGTGCCGGAAGCGGCCCATGTCCGCGTCCACCAGATCTGGATGGGCGACCGCGCCGACGATGCCAAGGCGGCGAGCTACAGCGCGCAGGACCTCATGATCGTGGAGCGCGACATCGGCCGTCTCGCCAAATACACTTTCGATATGGGCGGCGCCGGTGACCTGCTGTCGCTCGCTCTCAGCGTTCCGCCCTGGGAAGATCTCCACGAGCTGGACGCCGGCGAGCTCAAGCTCACCAATCTCGTGACGACCGATCTCGTCGCCGACGTGCTGCCGCATGTGGACATCTCCGCGTCGGCGATGGCGGAGCTCGCGCCGAAGACGCAGGCGAGGTTCGGCGCGGAACCGGAGCAGCCGGCCAAGTCGACCAAGACGGCGGAAGCCCTGGTGCCGACCGGCGGCGTGGCCGCGCCGGCGGCTGCGACGCAGAAGTAAGCTCTCAAATCCTGGAAATCTCGCGCTGCAATCTCTGGATTCCGGGTTCGTCGCTTGCGACGTCCCGGAACGATCAAGAGAGGTCAGCCCTGCGCCGCGGCCGGCTGTTTGGTGCCGGACTTCGTCTTGGCTTCGATCTGGCCGATGGCATCGACCACGGCATCGAAGGTGAGAAGGGTGGAGGCGTGGCGGGCCTTGTAGTCGCGGACCGGCTCGAGGAATTTGATGTCCTCCCACTTGCCTTCAGGAGGGGCACCGTTCTCCTTCAGCATCTTGCGAACAGTTTCGCGTAACTCGCGGAGTTCGCTCGCAGTCGAACCGACAACCCGACTTGCCATGATGGATGAAGAGGCTTGTCCGAGCGCGCAGGCCTTCACGTCATGGGCGAAGTCGGTCACGGTGTCGCCGGTCATCTTGAGATCGACCTTGACGGTCGAGCCGCACAGCTTGGAGTGGGCCGTGGCGGTGGCATCGGGGTCCGACAGCCGTCCGAGACGTGGAATATTGCCCGCCAGCTCGATGATCCGCTTGTTATAAATGTCGTTCAGCATGTGATGGAGTCCAGCACTTCCATGCCCACTTCCGCCCTCGATCGGCCTTGGCGGGCGCCGTCCAGGGACCTATATAGGGTCGGAACGGGCGGAAAAACAGTCCGGCGGTGCGGCGGTGATCCAGGTTCGCGCCGTCAACGTTATGATCGCAGGACCTTTCGCCAAAACTGTTCTGTTCAGGCGTCCGGCGGCTTGGCCGCCCCGTCTGCCGGTGACACTCCGGCCGTAAGGCCGTCGAACGGAGTCGATATGGACGCAACAATCAAGCCGATCCGCCCCAACAAGCAGCTCGAGAGCCGTCCGGCCGAGCTGGACCCCGCCGAATTCCTCGCGGCCGCCGTCCGCGCCGACCAGCCGCGCCCGGCGCGCGCCGAGGCGGAAGCGGCGGTCAAGACGCTGCTCGCCTATATCGGCGAGAATACCGAGCGTGAAGGCCTGCTCGACACGCCGCGCCGCGTGGTCGAGGCCTTCGACGAGCTCTATCAGGGTTATCACCAGTGCCCGGCCGAGGTGCTCGACCGCACGTTCGGCGAGACCGCCGGCTACGACGATTTCGTGCTGGTGCGCGACATCGAGTTCACCTCCCAGTGCGAGCACCACATGATGCCGTTCTACGGCAAGGCGCACATCGCCTATACGCCGGTGGAACGCGTCGTCGGCCTGTCCAAGCTCGCCCGCCTGACCGACATCTTCGCCCGCCGGCTCCAGACCCAGGAGCATCTGACGGCGCAGATCGCGGCGGCCATCGACGAGGTCCTCAAGCCCCGCGGTGTGGCCGTGCTGATCGAGGCCGAGCATACCTGCATGTCGGTGCGCGGCGTCGCCAAGCATGGCGCCTCCACCTTCACCAGCCGCTTCACCGGCATGTTCCGCGACAATCCGGCGGAGCAGGCCCGTTTCCTGTCCCTGGTGCGAGGCACGCGCTGACCTCGCGAATAGATCGGCGCGAGGTCGCCCATGTCTGCTCACTCCCACGAGATCGAGGAAGGCTTGTCCTTCCTGCCGCGCTTCGATGCGAACGGGCTCGTGACTGTCGTCGCGACCGACGTCGCCAGCGGCGACGTGCTCATGGTCGCGCACATGAATGACGAGGCGCTGCGCAAGACGATCGCGACCGGCGAGGCCTGGTACTTCAGCCGCTCGCGCAAGGCCTTGTGGCAAAAAGGTGAGACTTCAGGTCAAACCCAGCGCGTGGTCGAGATGCGCACCGATTGCGATCAGGACGCGGTCTGGATTCGTGTCGAGCAGATCGGGGCCGCCTGCCACACCGGCCGGCGCTCGTGCTTCTACCGCAAGGTCGAGGCCGAGGGCGGCGGGGCCAAGCTGGTCTTCACCGATGCCGAGCGACTGTTCGATCCGGACACGGTCTACAAGAGGTAGCTCGGTGTCATTCCGGGGCGCGCGAAGCGCGAGCCCGGAATCCATCGTGCGGCATGACGCGTAGTGGAATGGATTCCGGGTTCGCACCTGCGGTGCGCCCCGGAATGACCGATCGGGCCGAATTAACCCCGCATTAACCATACCTGTCCCACGGTGAGACGACAGGGCGTCCGAATTGCCGGCGCCACTCAACGCCGCGCGAGGCGGGCACGTCATCATGTCGGTCGACAATTCCAGTGCCACGCAGACGGCCGCTCTCGATCCGACGCGGGCACGCGTTGCCGGTGCGATCAAGCAGGCCTCGAACGTCACCGGCGTCAGCTTCCAGTACATGCTGACCACCGCCAAGATGGAATCGGATTTCGATCCGACGGCGGGAGCCTCCACCTCGTCGGCGCACGGGCTCTACCAGTTCATCGACCAGACCTGGCTCGGCACGGTGAAGGAGGCCGGGACCCAGCTCGGCTACGGCAACTATTCCGATGCCATCACCCGGACGTCGTCAGGCACCTACACCGTCGACGATCCCGCGATGAAGCGCTCGATCATGAAGCTGCGCGACGATCCGGAAGCTGCATCCAGCATGGCCGCCGCGCTGACGCAGTCGAACAGCTTCAAGCTCACCGGTCTGCTCGGGCGCAGGCCGAGCGACAGCGAGCTCTACATGGCGCATTTCATGGGCGTCGGCGGCGCCGCAAAGCTGATCGCCAATGCCGAGGACAATCCGCAAGCGGTCGGCGCGCGGCTGTTTCCCAATGCCGCCTCCGCCAACCGCTCGATCTTCTACGCCAAGGACGGCCGCGCCCGCAGCGTCTCCGAGGTCTACTCCGTACTGGACGCGCGCTATGCCAGCGCGGCGAATTCGAAAGTGACGCGCAGCGCGATGGCGATGTATGGCGGCACGCCGTCGACCACGCAGGTCGCGAGCGCGAATGGCGTGCAGCCGACCGCACCTGTTGTCGACAACGCGGCTTATCTCCAGACTTTTCCCAACACCAACACCAACGCCGTGACGCCGGTCGGCGCGACGTCATCGACGACGGTCGCTGACAATACGCCGGTCGCGCCGGCCTTCCGCTCGATCTACCAGCCCGGCGATGCCACGCAGCCGGTTTCGACCACGGTGCAAAAATTGTGGGGCAACAACGCCTCGCTCACCTCGGTGGCCTCGGCCACGCCCGACGTGCGTCCGCCGCAGCCGCTCGATCTCTTCAGCGACCGCAGCGGCACGTTCAGCAGCTGATATCGTAGGCGCACAACGACGGGGTATGTGCGAGAGTATCTCTTCCTCTCGTGTCCCGGACGCGCTGCAGCGTGAAACGCTGCTGCGTTGAGCCGGGACCCATGCGTCGCCGGCTTCCACTCTCAAATTATGGGCTCTGCAACACATCACTTCGTGCTGCGCTGCGTCCGGGGCACGCGAGCGGAGGCGACTTTGTTCCCTTAACAAATCATCAACAAAACCAGCCAGTTATGGTGAACGCTTTGTTAAGCGTCGTGGTTTATTTTGTGTTGTAGGTGACGAGCCGTCACCATTTTCGTTTGTTGTGTAAGCCGGAAGCAGCATGATTGTTCGGCAGTTCATCAATTGGATCAGGACCGCGCCCGCCGGCGAGCGGGCGGAGGCGACCCGGGCGTTGGCCCGGGCCTGGCTGATCTCGGATCTCTCCCATGACGACCGCATCGCCGCCGAGGGTGCGCTGCTGATGCTGCTCGACGATCCCTCGCCGCTGGTGCGGCAGGCGATGGCCGAGGCCTTTGCGCGCAGCGCGGAGGCGCCGGCGTCGATCGTGCGGGCGCTGTCGGCGGACCAGCCGACGGTGGCGCTACCCGTGCTCGAACATTCTCCCTTGCTGATCGACGCCGACCTCGTCGACATCGTCGCCACCGGCAATGACGACGTGCAATGCGCGGTTGCCCGCCGCATCGCGCTGCCGGTGTCGGTCTGCGCCGCCATCGCCGAAGTCGGCTGTGCAGCGGCCGCGCTGGAGCTGATCGAAAATCCCCATGCCGAGCTGGCGCCGTTCTCCTGGAATCGCATCGTCGAGCGCCACGGCCATCTGGCCGCGATCCGCGAGGCGATGCTGGTGCTGGATGATCTGCCGTCCGCAACCCGCGCCGCGTTGGTGGCAAAGCTCTCCGAGACGCTGGCGCAATTCGTCGTGGCACGGAACTGGCTGAGCGCCGATCGCGCCGACCGCATCACGGTCGAGGCGCGTGACCGCTCCACCATCAACATCGCGGCGCGCTCGCGCGGCGAGGACATGCAGGGCCTGGTGCATCACCTCCGCGTCACGGGCCAGCTGACCGCCGGCCTGATCCTGCGCGCGCTGCTGTCGAGCAATCTCGATCTGTTCGACGCGGCGCTGGCCGAGCTTGCCGATCTGCCGCTGGCGCGCGTCACCGCGCTGCTGCACGACCGCGGCGGCAACAGCCTGCACGCGCTGCTGCGCCGGGCCGGGCTGCCCGAGGCGACGTTCGCTGCGTTCCAGGTCGCGCTCGATGCCTGCCACGAGCAGGGCTTTGTCGACAGCGACGACGGCGCGGTGCGGCTGCGCCGGCGCATGGTCGAGCGGGTGCTCACCCATTGCGAGACCGACCGCGGCGCCACCGAGCCGCTGATGGTCCTGTTGCGCCGCTTCGCCACGGAATCGGCGCGCGAAGAGGCAAGGCTGTTCTGCGACGAGCTGGTCGCGGACGAGGCGATCGATCCGGTGTACGAGGATCTGATCGCGGCGTAGCGAGATGCCGTGGGGCAGGCAAGGGCGCCAAGCGCCGTGCTCACGATTTCTCAGTGATAACGGGGTAAGAAGACGTGGGCACGCTACGATTCTGATCGTGGAGATAGAGCCGGGCCTTTCAACATCGTCGCGAGTTTTTCGCAATGACGAGCGGAGAGAGCGGGGGCTTACTCCGCCGGCGCGATGCTCGGCGCCAGGATCACCTCGAGATGCTCGGGGCGGTCGCGGTTGACCTGGGTCAGATAGTCGTCGGCGACCTTGCGCAGGCGGCGGCTGAGCTCGGCGGAGACGCTGATGCTGTCGAGCTTGGTGTTCTCGTGCACGATGGCGAGGATGGCGTTGATGTGGTGCGTGAACAGCTCGGCCGGGACCTTTTCCAGATCAGGCGCGTGCTCGATGACGCGGCACAGGCTCTCGGCGATTCCCGCCGCAGCCGGATAGCCGAATGTCGCGGCGTCGCCCTTGATGTCGTGGGCGGCGTGAAACAGCTCGTTGCGCCGTTCCCTGGTGAAGCCATCATTGCGGATGGCGACATAGGCGGCCGACAGGCGGTTGACCTCGATCGTCATCCAGTCCTTGAACTCGCCGGAGAGGCCCGCGAGCGCCTGCTCGGCGCGGCCGACCGGATCGTCCAGGTCCTTCTCGTCGACGCGGCGCAGCACCTTGCGTAGCGGGTTGGGCTGCGTGATGATCTGGTGCGTGGCGAAGGCCTTGACCTCGATGTCCTTTGCGCTGTTCTTCGCCATGATGCCTGCCTCGTCTGAAGACGCCTGCGCTAGATGGTGGAGCGGGCCTTGTCGAGCAGCGAGGGCTGCTGCAGCACCTCGTGCTTTTCGCCGACGCGGCGCTCGGGGCCCATATAGGCGGAGTTGGTGTTGCGGCGCCGGTCCGGACCGAAATAGGTCTTGGTCTTGATGAAGGGCCGGGGATTGGCGACGACGTTGAGGATGCGCTGATAGAGTCCCTTGGCCGAGATCGGCTTGGCCAGGAATTCGGTGACGCCGGCATCGCGCGCCACCGTGACGCGGCGCTTCTCGGAATGACCTGTCAGCATGATGATCGGCGCGTAAGGATTACCCTTGGATTCCGGCTGCCGGATCATCTGCGCGAGCTCGAGCCCGTCGAAGATCGGCATCGCCCAGTCGGTGATGACGATATCAGGCACGTAATGGCTGTACATTTCCAGCGCCGTGGCGCCGTCCTCGGCTTCATAGACCTCGCGCGCGCCGAACGAATGCAGCAGCGTGCGCAGGATGCGGCGCATGTGCGGATTGTCGTCGCAGACGAGGAAGCGCAGCTTGTTGAAGTCGATACGGAACATGACGCCTGGGCCAGAGCGGTCAACCTTCGTTAACCATATCGTGGCGGGGGTTAACGAAGGGTTGCTGCTGCATTTGGAGACGCCCTCAGAGGGGAATGACGGAATATCGTAATTCTGCCATTTTTTATCGTAAAACAATAAAATATACCATTGCACAGGAGCTAGTCCGATGAGCGTGATCGCGTTTCCTTACTCCTCACCGGTCGAGCCGCGGTTGCGGCGCATCGGACGGATCGTGGCCATCGGCGCGATTCTCTGCGTCGCGGGAGCGGTGCTTGCGGTCCCGCTGCTCTGGTCGAGCGACGAGGTGTTGCGGCACTGGATCGCGACACAGTCCCCGCTGGGTGCGCGGCCCTTCACGCTCCATGCCGGCACGCGCCTCATTGGCGCGCTGATCAGCCTGATTGGCCTTGCACCTGTCCTCTACGCCTTGTGGCAGCTCTCGATGCTGTTCTCCCGGTTTGCGCGCGGCGAGGTCTTCGTGACCGAAAATGCCTGGCGTATCCGCCGCATGGGTCTGGCGCTGATCGTCAATTCGTTGATGTCGCCGCTGGTGCAGATGCTCACCACGATCAATCTGACGCGGGCGAACGAACCAGGCCAGATCGTGGTCATGTTCGGCATCGAGCAGTCGCAGGTGCTGTCGGTGCTGAGTGGCCTCGCGCTCGTCGCCTTCGCCACCGTGATGGCCGATGCCGTCCGCCTCTGGCACGAGAACAGCGAGATCATCTGACCATGCCGATCATCGTCAATCTCGACGTCATGCTCGCCCGGCGCAAGATCAGGTCGCGCGAGCTCGCCGCGCGCATCGAGCTCACGGAGGCCAACGTCTCCCTGCTGAAGTCGGGCAAGGTGCGGGGCATCCGCTTCGACACGCTGGAGCGGATCTGCGCCGTGCTCGACTGCCAGCCCGGCGATATCCTCGAATACGTCCCCGACTGTGCCGACGACGCGCAGGACGCGCGCGCGGCCGGCCGCAAGTCGGCCTAGCCAAACCCGTTCAGCTCAAGCCCCTTTCAACTCTGGACTGGAGACGTCTGCGATGAACCGCCTCGTGCGCGTTCTTGTGAGCGCGGCTGCGCTCGCGCTTGCCGGTTGCAGCTCGGTGCCGCTGACATCGATCCCGCGGCTCGCCCGCATCGATGCCAAGACCACGGATCTGTCGATGCTGCGCGTCGCCGTGCAACTGCCCGAGGTGCTGCGGCCGCGTTCGGGCGGCGTCAAGCTCGACGTCGTCACAAAGCTGGCGGGCGAGGCGGAGGCCAAAACGAGTTTTGCCATGGTGGAGATGAGCGAGGCGCGAGATCGCGCCGGCCTGCCTGCGCCGCCGCAGGGCTCGGCAACCTACGCCTATCGCTTGTCTCCGGGAGATGCGGCGCGCTTCGAGGCACTGCGCGCCGCCATGGTCGAGCAGGGGAAGCAAGGCAAGCGCGGGTCGATGGGGCTCGGCGTGGCGGCGAAGGAATTTTGTCGGACGAACGCGGCACCGCAGGCCTCGCTGCCCGTCGCGATCTATCTGATGACTTCGGAGACGAAGAGCTTCGTCCCCGTCGTCAGGGATTTCGACATGCTCTCCGATCCCGCTTTGGCCGGCGGCCTGGACTCGATTCAGCCTTGCGCTCAGTAGCCGAACTGCTCGCGCAGAATACGCTCTTCCAGGCTATGCCCGGGGTCGAACATCATCCGCATCGAGATGGTCTTGTCTGACAAGACCTCGACGCGGCGGACGTCGCGCACCTCGTCATGGTCGGCGACCGCCGCCACGGGGCGCTTGTCGCCCTCCAGCACCTCGATCACGACATAGGCCGTGTTTGGCAGCAGCGCGCCGCGCCAGCGGCGCGGGCGGAAGGCGCTGATCGGGGTCAGCGCCAGGAGAGCGGCGTTGATCGGCAGGATCGGTCCCTGCGCCGACAAATTGTAGGCGGTCGAGCCGGCCGGGGTTGCCACCATGATCCCGTCGGCGATCAGCTCCGGCATGCGCTCGCGCTCGTCGATCATGATCCGCAGGCGCGCCGCCTGGTAGGTCTGCCGGAACAGGGCGACCTCGTTGATGGCGTGGTGCAGATGGACGCGGTCGTTGACGTCGGTCGCGCGCATCAGAAGCGGATTGATCTCGGATTCATGCGCGGCTTCGAGCCGCGCGCGCAGATCGTGCGTCGAGTATTCGTTCATCAGGAAGCCGACGGTGCCGCGATGCATGCCGTAGATCGGCTTTCCCGTGCGCATGTTCTGGTGCAGCGTCTGGAGCATCAGCCCGTCGCCGCCGAGCGCGACCACGATGTCGGCCTCCTCAAGGGCGCAATTGCCATAGTCCCTGGTGAGCTGGGCATAGGCGGCCTGCGCCTCGCTGCTCGGGCTGGCAACGAAGGCGATGCGGTCGTATCGCTGGGGCTTGGTCATGGTTTGTCGGGCAGGGCCGCTGGCTGGAGAAAGTTCCGCCGGGCTCGTCTATACGAGGTGGGCCTCTATTGTCGAGGATGACCGCCTCTCAAGGCAAACGGGCGATTGTCGTTCCGGAGAACAAAACGGGTTGATTTGAGCCAGCCGAGGCCGCGCCATCGACCAATGATCCCGCAAACCGTCGCAATTCCTCGCTAGCTTTGGTGTGCATCGGCTATGACAGCCGGGCAGGGAGACCAATCATGCTCACGATCTTGCCGACGTTGCGACGAACCGGGCTCGTGCTGGCCATCTCCACGGTCGCGCTCGCAAGCGTCGCGCGCGCGGACGATCCGCAGCAGCCGCGCGCCGAGGCGGCCGCGCCGGCGGGACAGAAGGGTGGGCGCGCCGGCAACGCGCAAAGCGCGCCGCAGGCTTCGCCGTCGGCGGCCGAGCTGCATCGTCTTCCGCCTGACACGACCACGCAGCAGACGCTGGATCTGCCCGGCCGTAACCTCAACTTCGCCGCGACCGCCGGCTCCATCCGCGTGTTCGATGGCAAGGGGGAGCCGCTCGCCGACATCGCCTATACGTCCTATCAGCTCGACGGCGCCGACCGCGCCACGCGCCCGGTCACGTTCCTGTTCAACGGCGGGCCCGGCGCGTCCTCGGCGTGGCTCCAGTTCGGCGCGGCCGGCCCGTGGCGGCTGCCGCTCGATGGCGAGGGGTTGTCGCCGTCGGCCTCGCCCGAGGTGAAGCCGAACGCGGAGACCTGGCTCGACTTCACCGATCTCGTCTTCATCGATCCCGTCAGCACGGGCTACAGCCGCTTCGTCGCAAGCGGCGAGGACGCGCGCAAGTCGTTCTATTCGGTCGACGGCGATGCCAACACCATCGCGCTGGTGATCCGCCGCTGGCTCGAGAGGCACGACCGGCTGACCTCGCCGAAATACGTCGCAGGCGAGAGCTATGGCGGCATTCGCGGGCCGAAGGTCGTGCGCCAGTTGCAGATCCAGCATGGCGTCGGCATCAAGGGCCTGATCCTGGTGTCGCCGCTATTGGACTTCCGCGAGTTCACTGGCACCAGCCTCCTGCAATATGTCGCGACGCTGCCGAGCTATGTGGCCGTCGCGCGCGCGGCCAAAGGACCGGTCAAACACGCCGATCTTGCAGACGTCGAGGCTTACGCGCGCGGCGAGTTTCTGGCCGACCTCGTCAAGGGCGAGGCGGACAAGGAGGCCACCAATCGTCTGGCCGACAAGGTCGCCGCGCTCACCGGTATCGACCAGGCGGTGAGCCGCAGGCTCGCCGGCCGCTTCGACGTCGGTGAATTCCGCCGCGAGCTCGACCGCAAGAACGGCAAGGTGACGGGACGCTACGATGCTTCGGTGCGGGGCTTCGATCCCTATCCGGATTCCAGCAGCTCGCGGTTCGGCGATCCCTCAGGCGATGCGCTCCAGGCGCCGCTGACGAGCGCCGCGGTCGACGTGCTCTCGCGCAAGCTCAACTGGCGGCCGGACGGCTCCTATGAAGTGCTCAACGGCGCCGTGGAAGGTCACTGGGATTTCGGCCGCGGCATCAACCCGCCGCAATCGGTGTCCGAGCTGCGCCAGATCCTCGCCACCGATGCCAAGCTGAACGTGCTGGTCGCGCACGGCCTGTTCGACCTCGCGACGCCCTATTTCGGAACGAAGCGGGTGCTCGACCAGATGCCGGCCTTCGCGACGCAGCGGGTGAAGTTCGTGGTCTATCCCGGCGGCCACATGTTCTATTCCCAAGGCGGCTCGCGCCAGGCGTTTCGCAGCGAGGTCGAGGCACTGATCAGGGAGTAGGGCGGCGCTTGCGTGGCGGATAGCGGCGCGCGATCTCCTTCGCAACGACGCCTTCTGGCTTGAGGTTGGCCCCCGCGATCCAGATGTCGCTGACCTTGCCGCGCTTGTCGCGGATCCGGCGCACGGGTTCGCCATGGCTGGAATAGCCGGCGGCCCAGGCGAGCTTGCCGGTGTCGCGGCCGGTGACCTCGATCTCGGCGGCATCCATGAACGGATTGATGAACTGCGGATTGGCGACCAGCACGCGGTTGCCTGCGGGGACGAGATCGGTCGCGCCCCAGATCGTCCACCAGCGGCCGGTCCAGTCGCGCAGGCGGCGGTCGGGTGCGCCGCGTGTCTTGAAGGTGCGCAGGATCTGCATCGCGCCGTCCATCCAGAACGGCGCCCCGCCGTCGATGGAGTTGCTGATGATGCTGATCGCGAGCTCGCACGCCGGGATCGAGCAGGTCCGGGAGATGTAGCCCTGGAAGTGTCCGCCGTGACCGAACCAGTCCCAGCCGTCGGTCTTGCCGACGTTGATGCCGAGGCCGTAATAGGCCTCGATGCTCTGTGGGATGCGCCAGTGATGCCGCGTCATCTCGCGGCGGCTCGCCACTGACAGCACGCTCCTTCTGGCGTTGGGGGCGAGCTGGGCGAAGAAGCGGGCAGTGTCGCCGGCGGTGGCGGCGAAGCCGGTGGCGGACGCCATCGCCTGCGTGGGATTGTCGCCGGGGATCACGCAGCGCACGCCGAGCGGCAGCCGTCGTGTGTGGCCGCGCGCGAACCGCGCGCCCTTGGGAAGCGGTGCGTCCGGCGCGATCTCGCGAAGTCCCGCAGCCTCGACGATCTCGCGCTTGATCCAGGCGGAGTAGGTCTGCTCCGAAATGGCCTCGATCACGAGGCCGAGCAGGCCAAAGCCGTGATTGGAATATTTGAAGCGGGTGCCGGGCTCGATCGCGGTCGGCAGCTTCAGCTCCGCGAGCAGCTCCTTCGCGTCGAGATAGGGACGGCGATCGATGAACTGGCCGGAATCGGCGCCGTCGCGCGTCAGCCCGGCGCTGTGCGACAGCACCTGAGCGATGGTGGTCTCGGCGACGCGCGGATGGAGGCCGCCGACATATTGGCCGACTGCATCGTCGAGCCGGAGCTTGCGCTGCTCGCGCAGCTTCATGATGCCGGCCGCGGTAAAGCTCTTCGAGAGTGAGGCGATGCGACAGAGATGGCGGGGTGTGAGCTTTTCGCCGGTGTCGAGATTGGCAAGACCGAACGCGTGCTCGGCGACGATTTCGCCGCGATGAGCGAAGGCGACGATGACTCCTGGCTGCTGGATTGTCGTCAGTTGAAATTCGATCCAAGAGCCGATGTAGTCGATCGCGGATCGCAGCCACTTGTCCATTGCGCACCAATTTGCGGGGGAAATATCTGGTGCGGAAAGCTAGCCGACAAAGCGGAACGGGCACAACCCCAGAGGTTGTGCCCGTTCGCGTCGTTCGAAGATGCGATGTCTTCAGTAGACGAGCGTCGCGCCGGTCGGTTTGTCGAGCGCCGCGGCGAGCGAGCGATATTCGGAGCTGTCGGTGCCGGCGAGCGAGGCGATCTTGCCGAGGTGGTACTGCGCCTGTTCGCGGTTGCCCTGCTCGAGCTGCCATAGGCCGTAATACTGCCAGGTGCGGACGTGGTTCGGATCGTCCTTCAGCGCCAGCTCGTAATAGACCTTCGACGACTGGTAGTCGCCGAGCTTGCGATAGGAGTAGCCGATCAGGTTGGCGACGTCGGCGACGTCGTCGCGCTTGAGGGACTTCAGCTGACCGATCGCGCCGGTGTAGTCGTGGTTGTCGTAGATCGTGGTGTAGGCGGTGCGATAGGCCGCGAGGAATTTCGGATCGTTGACGGAAGAGCTCTTCTTCTTGCCCTTCTTGGACGAGGAGTCCGACTTTGGCGGCGAAGAGGGCTCGTCACTGCCGGCGGCATAGGCGCTGGACAGCACCGGTGCGGCCGCCAGCGACATGGCGACGAGTCCCGGCACGACAAGCATTGAGAGTTTGCGCATCTAAGTTCTCCCGTATGGAACGTGGCGATCCTACACGATTGCCCGAAGACCGGAACACCCGTCCGGCAAAAACATTCCCGCATCGCACGATCCCCCGGCGCAGATGACAAACTTGTCATCGAGATGAACGGAAGCCTGCAATCGGCTTCAGATCGGGTTCAGAGCGCGCGCCCTAGGCTCCCACCTACGATCGAAGGGGTAGCGAGAGGGCGCCGCCTCGAGATCCTTTCAAGAGGAGACCACCATGCTGAAGACCATTTCCGCAGCTTTGCTCGCCGCTTCCGTGATTGCAGCCCCGGCCTTTGCTGCCGAGGCCGGCAAGACCACCACGACCACCCCGGTGATCAAGGCTGACCAGAGCCAGACCAAGGCCTCGACCACCGCCGCGAAACCCGAAGCCGGCGTCAAGGCCGATACGAAGGCCGCCGACGTCAAGGCGGACGCCAAGGTGGACAGCAAGTCGAAGGCGATGAACGCCAATGCGGCCGTGACGCCGGACGAGCACAAGACGGTGCGCAAGCATCGCCATCACCACAAGCACCTGTCGGCCAAGAAGTCGCTGAAGGCGCAGCCGGACCTGACCAAGCCGGCGACCACCGAGAAGCGCAGCTAACGACTGATCCTGCGCGGCGGCATCCCAAGCATTGCCCCGCCGCCGCGTCGGAATCTCAGGCCCGGCCCGCCGTCTCGGCGCTTTCCGCGAAAGCGGAAGAGGCCGGCGGCGGGACGGTGCGTGCGTCGCAAAGCCCCTGCGGAGGCGAATTCCCTTTGCACGACCTAGCGGCTAGAAGGTCTGCCGAGTCTGATCGAGCGGAGCGCGTGACCTGTGGGGCGATTGGCGAAACATACGGTGCGCCTGGCGTTGATCCTGGCCTTGCCGCTGGCGCTTGCGGCCTGTTTCGGCAGCGACAGCGACCGTCCGACCTTCATGGGCGGGACCCAGGCCGGCGGGCCGCAGCCCTTTCCGGACAATTTCCGCAGCGACACGCTGGCGCTGATGCGCACCTATCTCAACAACCCGGTCGGTGTGCGCGAGGCCAGCATGGCCGAGCCGGTCCAGCGCGAAGTCGGCGGCCGGCAGTTCTACGTCAGCTGCCTGCATTTCACCCCGCGCGAGAGCGACGGCAGCTACAAGGCCATGCGCGAGCGCGCCGTCATCTTCGTCAACGGACGGGCGGATCGTGTCGTCGATCGGACCAATGAACTCTGCGCCGGCGCGGTTTACGCACCCTTTCCGGAACTCGAAAAGATGACGCGGTAGCACAAAGCCGGCCTTCATCGCTCCCTGCTAGAACGATCGGCGCCGGAGCTGCCGGATCACATTTCGGGGAGCTTTGAACGGGGCGATTTCGTCGTGCGACAAATCGTTACGGAGGGCCGTGCGCAGGCAAAAAAACAGCCGGCGCGGGGCGACGTGACGGAACAAAATCGCGATGTTGCCACCCCGTCACAGTAACGAACGATCAACGTTCCGGCATCGCCGCGAAGCAACCCAATTCACGCCACGTTGTTTCCTGAGTGTCGTAAATGAAAGAACGGGGATGATCATGAAATCGATTTTGCTGGGTGCAGCCGCTCTGCTTGCGCTGGTCGCGCCGGCCGCAGCCGCGGACATGCAGCCGCGCACCTACGCCAAGGCTCCGGCCTATACGCCGCCTGCGGTGATCTATAACTGGACCGGCTTCTACATCGGCGGCCATGTCGGCGGCGCGCTCGCCGGCGACAGCAGCTTCCAGTCCAGCGACGCCCGGTTCCTGGGCGGCGTGCAGGGCGGATTCGACTACCAGTTCGCGCCCAATTGGGTGGTGGGTATCGAGGCCCAGTATTCCTGGCTGCCGACCAACAATAACGGTGTCACGTTCCCGCTGGGCACGCAGGTGACCTCCAACACCGACCAGCTCGGGTCGGTGACCGGCCGCATCGGTTACACCTGGGGTCCGACGCTGCTCTACGCCAAGGGCGGTTACGCCTGGCGCAATGGCGGCCTCGGCGTCAACGTCGCCGGCGTACCGCAGGCCTTCACCACCACCGGCAACAGCAAGGACGGCTACACCGTCGGCGCCGGCCTCGAATACATGTTCGCGCCGAACTGGTCGGCCAAGGCCGAATATCAGTACTATAATTTCGGCAGCACCACCTTCACCTCCGGTCCGGCCGACATCGTCGGCGTCCGCGGCCGGGAGGACGAGCATACCGTCAAGGTCGGTGTGAACTACCGCTTCGGCTGGGGCGGTCCGGCAGCCTCGCGCTACTGACCCTCCACTGCGCCAAACTCTGACAAAGGCCGGCTTCCCGCCGGCCTTTCGTCTGTCCGCCGTCTCCCGCCAGCATTTGCAATGCGTGAACCATCTGGCGCGTCATTTGCAGACAAACATTCCGGCGCGCGCCTTCTCACGCGCGTCATGGGATCCAGGTAAAGCAAAAATAATTTTTGCTGCTTACGGAACTCGCGCTCCGGAAAGCGTTATATGAGAATTACCGGGCTGGTGGGACGACGGACATGCGTATCTTGGTGTCGGCAGTGGTGCTCTCGTGCTCCTTTTCCCTGCCGTGCTCTGCACAGACAATCCTCAAATCCGAGCCTCTGATGCTGGCACCCTATGAGGTGGCTTTCGTCAAGGACGCATCCTGTCCGTCGGGCAAGGTGCTGAAGGTCACCGGCGCCATCCGCGGGCTGCATCGCCGCAAGGCCTGCGTGCCCATGCCGGGTGAGCAGGCCTCCCTCGCGTCGGCGACACCCTGATCCTCTGCCGCTTTCGCCGGCAAAACCTCACGAATTCAGCTCGAGCTCCATTCTGGACTGGCGTTCGGCCTCCGCCTTGTTCTTGGCGGGATCCTCGCCCTGGGCGGCCCGGCAGGGCCTGATCTCGTAGTCATTGTCGAGCACCCGGCGCGGCCCTGGACGGTCGTCGTCGGCACTGACATCCACGACCAGGCCACTCCGCTGCGCGAGCTTCCAGACATCGGATTCGCTCGGATAGGCCTTGCTGATCTGGGCGTCGTTGCAGAACAGGGCGTAGGGCATTCTTCCCGCTCCTGGAAAGCCCGTTAACGGGTTCGCAGGCCGACAGGTTCCAGGCTGTGGGTGATCACGGGCCCGTGATCGGGGCCTCGGACCCTGAGTCCTTAACGAGTCCTGAATCGCGAAAAAAAGAATCCCCGGGACTCATTTGCCGGAATCAGCGGATGTTTTCCGCCATGACCAGTGACCTGAAGACCTCTTGCGGGCACATGCTCCTGCCGCTGACGCTGGCGCTATTCGGCGCCTGCGCGGCCAATCTTTTGCTGGTCTGGTCCTGGCTGTAGGGGCCGGTCGGCCTATTTCTTGACCAACGGGCCGGAGGCGTCGCGGATGGCGGCGCGCAGTTTGGTCAGGGTTTCGGCACAATACTCCTCCCGCTCGCGCTCGAACCGCTCCTGATGCTTGCGGAAATTGGCGATGCGGGCCTGCATCTCGGTGCGGAAGTCACCGATCGGCCGCGGTGGCGGGAGAGGCGCGGGCGGGGGCGGCGGGGGAGCTTTCTCCAGCTCGACCTCGACGGTGACAGTCTCGACAGTGACAACCTCCGTCGTCACCGTCGACGCGACCTGGGTCCCCTCAGGCAAAAGGACGTCATCCTTTTTGCCGGTTACCGATTGGACGAAGGCCAGTGTCTGCGCGATCAGTGCGTCGCGTTCCCTGATCCATTTCATGATCCACCTCAGCCACCCCCATTCCACCAAAGCGGCTGCGTCGAATCAAGGCGGTTGACAAGGGATTGCATATTTTTCCCGGTCGCCCGAAAGTGGACCAAATGGATTCCGGAACAGAACGTTCGGACGAAGCGGAGGGCCTGAGGCTCATCCGCGCGTTCCTGTCGCTACCGCCCGACAAGCGGGCGGAGGTGATCGCATTTGTGGAGGAATTGGCACGTGCGCAAAGCCGGTCCGAGGAGGGTACGGAGGCATCGCCAAGGTGAGCGCGCTAGAGCGTTTTCGAGCGAAGTGGACACCGGTTCGCGTGAAGAAAACGCGTCAAAACAAGAATCTAGAGCTTCGGTTCTGAT
>NZ_LFJB01000013.1:0-35765 GCF_006658625.1 Bradyrhizobium sp. UNPF46 | reverse complement strand
TGATTTCTTGCCTTGATCTCGTCATCACTGTGGATACCAGCGTGGCTCATGTGTCAGCCGCGCTTGGGAAACCGACCTGGATTTTGTTGCCTTTCATGCCGGACTACCGCTGGCTTCGCCACCGTGAAGACAGTCCTTGGTATCCGACCGTTCGCCTCTTCAGGCAAAACGAGGGTCGGGAGTATGGCAGCGTCATCGATCGGGTGCGCCGAGACTTGCAACGTATGATCGGCAGCGAGCTGGACCGGGAAGAACAGACAGGCAGTGCCCGCTTGTGACCCGTTGCGGACCTCGCGGAGAGTTGGCATTGTCATGCGATGCTTAACGATCTGCCTGCCGATATACGTACATGGTCGCTCTCGTTGGCGATCTATTGCATGGCATGCATCGGCGCGACCGCCTGCACCATCGTGGTGGGACGGAGCATTATGTTCGAGCAGGTCCCAGCCAACATTGATGCACCCGAGATCATCGAAGCCAACATCTATGATCGTGCGGAGGTCAGCGACGCGCAAGGTCTGCAGGGGGTATTGTTGACTGCACACGTTCATCGGGTGATCAAGGGATCGACCAAAACAGACACCGTGAAGATACTTTTGTACAAAGGCTGCCCCCGCGCTGCTGGGGGACACGGCATCATCCTCGGCTATATGCAGAGCGATCCGCTGCTCGGTCCCGTGCTGATACCGAAGGACCACTTAGTCCGCTGATGGCCCAACTCGGAAGTGAGGCAAAGCGCGGCTTTTGCGCTGCTATTGGAGGAGAAGCGGACATTGCGGGAGGCAGGTATCTCATGACTCCACCCCACAGTCGGAAATCTTGAGTAGAGGGTCTGCATTCGTTTGGCATCCCGTCTCCCCCGTCCTTGAGCGCGGCGAACTCGTAACTTCCACTGTGTTTTGCCTGTCGGGTCAAATGCCGGTGCGATCGCGGTCATGCTATTGCGGCTTCAATAAGCACCTGAATTCCCTTATAGTTTCTACTGTGCATGGGGTTGTTTTCGCACTTTTTGCTTTGACGCCGTCTACTCCGCCGCCTTTTCCCTCAAGCGCTGTGCGTAGACGTTGATGACCAGCGCTGCCAGCAGGATCAGGCCGCGGATCAGGATCTTCAGGAAGCTGTCGATGTTGACGTGATCGAGGCCGTTGTTGAGAACACCAAGAACGAAAAGCCCGACGATGGTGTTGCCGATGCCGCCGCGGCCGCCGAACAGGCTGGTGCCGCCGACCACGACGGCGGCAATGGAGTCGAGCAAATAGGTGTCGAACTCGTTCTGCTGCGCGCTGCCGAAATGGGCGACGCCGAGCATGCCGCCGATGCCGGAGCACACCGCCGAGATCACCATCACGCTGCCCAGGATGAGCTTGACGTTGAGGCCGGAATATTCGGCCGCCTCACGGTTGCCGCCGACCATGTAGACGTAGCGGCCGAAGCGCGTGTAGGTCAGCACCAGATGGCCGCCGAGCAGCATCACCGCAGCGACGATGACGAGCCAGGGAATGCCCGCGATCGAGCCGGAGCCTAGCGTCGTGATCATATCAGGCACCTTGTAGGCGATCTGGCCGCGCACCAAGAGCGCCGAGATGCCGGCGGCGATCTGCATCATCGCGAGCGTCATGATGAAGGAGGGGATGCCGATCACGGTCAGCCCCAGCGCGTTGACGAGGCCGAGCAGGGCGCAGAGCAGGATCGACAGGATGATCGCGACTGCGCCGGGCAGCGGGATGTTGGCGATGTTGACGTAGGATTCCTGCAACGTGAAATAGGCGACCGCGATGCCGGTGACGTTGGCGATGCTGGCGATCGACAAGTCGATCTCGGCGCAGAGGATCACGAAGGTGAGGCCGACCGCGATGATACCGGTGACCGACACTTGCGTCAGGATGTTGCCGAGATTGTCCAGCGTCGCGAAGGAGGGGCTGGCGAAGGCGAAGAAGCCGGACAGGAAGATCAGGGTCAGGAACGGGGCGATGTTGCGCATCTGCGAGCGCAGGAAGGGCGCAAGGCCCCGTGCCCGCCGCTCCCCCGCCAAAGCCGTCTCGCTGCTCATGTGCTTCTCCGTCACGCCGCTTCCAGCAGGCGGTCCTTGCTGACCGGCTCGTTCTTGAATTCGCGCACCATCGCGCCGCGCTTGAGCACGAGGATGCGGTCGGCCAGCGACAGCACCGTTTCCGGCTCGGTCGACAGCACGATGATCGCGAGCCCTTTTGTGCGGAGGTCGCGGACGATGTTGATGACGTCGTTCTTGGCGCCGACATCCATGCCGCGGGTCGGCTCGCACAGCACCAGCAGCTTGGGCGGGTAGGTCAGCCATTTCGCCAGCGCAACCTTCTGCTGGTTGCCGCCGGAGAGCATGCCGAGGTCGAGGCCGACCACCGGCGGCCGGATCTGCAACTGCTCGACCTGACGCTTTGCGATATCGCGCTCCTGCGCCGGCTTGAGCAGCAGGGACGAGATGCGGTCGAGAATGCTGATCGAGATGTTCTTGTAGACCGGCTCCTGGTGAAACAGCATGTCGCGCCGGCTCTCCGGCACCAGCGCCACGCCGGCGCGCCGCGCCGCCGCCGTGCTGGCAAAGGTCTTCGGCGCGCCGTCGACGAGAAGCGTCCCTGCGTCTGGCTTCAGCTTGCCGAACAGGATGCGGGACAATTCCTGTTGCCCGCAGCCCATGAAGCCGTAGATGCCGAGCACCTCGCCGGCGCGGGCCTCGAAGGAGATGTCCTTCAGGCTGCGCGCCAGCGACAGCTGGTCGACCTTCAGCACCACTGGGCTGGCGCTCGGCTGCGGCAGCATCAGATCGTCGCTGTAGCTGTGCTCGAGCGCCTCGCCGCCGCGGCCGATCATGGCCTCGATCAGCGCGCCCTTGCTGGTCGCAGCGCTCGCGGTCTCCGCGACCTTCCGCCCGTTGCGGAACACGGTCACGGTGTCGGACACAAGCAGGATGTCCTCGATGAAATGCGAGATGAAGACGATTGCGGTGCCCTCTTCGCGCAGCCGCCGCAGCGTCGCGAACAGCCGCTCGACCTCGGGCGGGGAGAGGGCGGAGGTCGGCTCGTCCAGGATGACGATGCGGGCGCCGGAGAACAGCACGCGGGCGATCTCGATCAGCTGCTGCAGGCCGATCGAGAGGTCGCCGAGCCGGCTCATCGGATCGACGTCGAGACCCAGTCGTGCCAGCTGCTCGCCGGCCTCGCGTGCCATCCGCCGCCATTGCACCAGGCCCAGGGCATTGGTCGGCTGATTGCCGAGAAAGACGTTCTCGGCGACCGTGAGGTCAGGCGCGACCGAGAGCTCCTGATGCACCATGGCGATGCCGGCCGCGTGCGCGTCGCGCGCCGAGCGGAAATGCGTCTCCGCGCCGTCGATCAGGAAGCGGCCGGAGAATTCGGTGTGCACGCCGGCGATGATCTTCATCAGCGTGCTCTTGCCGGCGCCGTTCTCGCCGACGAGACCGTGGATCTCGCCGGGATAGAGCGCGAAGTCGACACCACGAAGCGCCTCGACGCCGCCGAAGCTCTTCGTGATGCCCTGCAGTTCAAGGATGGGCGAACGCACCTCGGGCATGAAAGTTCAGATCAGGAAATGATCCTGCATCCATTGCATCCCGGCGGCGTTGGCCTTGGTCACGACCGGGCCGTCGGTGACGACGTTCTTGGGAATGCCCTGGCCGCTCTTCTCGCCGCCGACCACGGCGGAGACGCCCGCGATGATGGCGCCGCCATGGATGCGGCAGGAGGGATTGCGGACGGTCGCGAACATGCGCCCTTCGCTCACCGCCTGGATCGCCGGCGGCATGGCGTCGACGCCGCCGATCAGGATGTTGGTGCGGCCCCGGGCCTTCATGATGTTGGCGGCGGCCAGCGCCATGTCGTCATTGTGGAAGAACGCCGCATCGATCTGCGGGTACTTGGTCAGATAGGTTTCCCAGAGGCGTGCGGTCTTGGAGACGTCCCAGTCGGCGGGCTGGGTATCGAGCACCTCGATCCCGGGGAATTGCTTCACCGTGTTGGTGAAGCCTTTTGCCCGCCCTTGCGCGCCAGTGTGGCCGAGCGCGCCCTGCGTCATGATGATCTTGCCCTTGCCGCCCATCGCATTGCACAGCGCCTGGGTCACCGAGGCGCCCATGAATTCGTTGTCGGGCGCGAGGAATGAGTGGACATTGATCTGGTCGAGCGGCGCAATCAGCGTGTCCATGTCGATCACGGGCGTACCGGCATCGATCATCTTCTGCACGGGCTGGGTGAGGGTGCCGATGCCGAAGGCCTGGATGGCGACGAAGTCCCATTTCTGCGAAGCCATGTTGTCGATCGCCGCGCGCTGCTTCACCGCATCGAGCTGGCCGTCGAACCAGGTGACCTCGACGTTGAACAGCTTGCCCCAGAATTCGGCGGCCTGCTTTCCTTGCGCGCACCATGTCGCCTGAAGGCCCGCATTGGAGAACGCCGCCTTCAGCGGCTTCTCGCTGCGTCCGACCTCGGCTGCCAATGCGGGGTTTATGCCCATGCTGCCGAGAAGGGCAGCTCCGGCGCCGGCGGTCGCGGCCGCCTGAAGAAGATCGCGCCTCGTCGTCGAGAAATCTTTCGTCCCGGACATCGCTCGCTCCCATAATGTCTTGTCGTCGGCGCGTCATTGATTGCGCGACCGATGGCCGAAAGTGTCTCACAAGAGTTGGCATCACTCAATCTGCAATCACTCGCCGCGCTCGCAGCAACCGCGTTGGTGCAGCGCAAAGCGTCAGGCCGTCGCGCCGGCGAATGCGTCGATGTCGGCGAGCAGCTGATCCCAGGCGTGTGCGATCTCGCTGGACCATTCTTCGCCGAGCAGATCGCGCAAGCTATCCCTGATCACGGCGAAGAACGCGATGAACAGCTCGCGCGGCGTGCCGTAGCCATCGTGCGAGGTCGCCTCGCACGCGATCAGCCGGAAATGTCCGCTGCGCGCACAGGCGAAATCGAGAATCGCCTCGATCGTCAGCGCGAGCATCGATCCCTTCACCAACTCGCTGCCTTGCGAGCGGAACATCGCCTGCGTTTCGGGATGCGCGTCGAACAGGCGTTGATAGACGAGGGGCGTGAGATCCGTGCAGCGCGAGGCCGCGAGTTCGAAGCTGATTTCGATCGGATTGGACGAAGCATTCATCGGCGCTTCAGCCTTGCCAACAAACCTTGCAGACAAAAAAAGAGCGGGGCCCTGGCCCCGCTCAAAAATTGTGTCGACCCTATTATCCCCGATCTTAAGATTTGATCTTGATTGACGGGGCGACGCTGCATTTTGCGCGCCAGGGGCTCCTCCCGAGACTTGGACCACCAGACTTGAACCTCACGGCCAGCCTGAGCGAGAGGGATGCTAGATCAACTTTTCTCACTTGTCATCATTTTCGGCAACGAATGTTCAAAATTCGATCAATTGACGAAATGATCGGGCGCCTGATCCCGCAAGTATATGATAAATATACGAAATCTGTGGATGGCGGGTTGGCTTGACGTGCCTCAAATGCCCAACCCGGTGGCCGTGCTGGGGTACCGCGGTGACGGTTTTCTCCAAATTTGCGCTGGGCCAAGAAGACGGCGGAACTGACCTCGACTTGGGGGCGGCACGGTGTTTAGTTAGTGGACGAACGAATGGTTCGGCGGATGCGCGCTCGGCTTCAAAAATTCCTGCCCCTGGTCCTGCTCGCCCTGGCGATGCAGGTGCTGGCGCCGATTGCCGCCTGCTGGGCGACCGGCCAGGCCATTGCCGATCCGCTGTCTGCCGGCGTCATCTGCCACAGCGCGAACGAGCAGGGCGGCCTGAGCGATCAGACCGGCGGGCCGACCGCGCATGCCGGCGCCTGCGCCCTGTGTTGCCTGGCCCAGGCCAACGCCTCGCTCGATTCGCCGACGCACACGACACCCCCGATTCCCGTCCGCCATGCCGAGCGCGTGGTGTGGCATCCGGCCCAAGCGTTCGCCATCGCCGCGCCCGAGGGCTCGATCGCCCAGGCGCGCGCCCCACCTCAATTTTCCTGACCTAGCGACAAACCGAGCCGTTGGCGCGCACCGTTGCTGGGCCGACGGCGTGCTCAATGGACCGGCCGACGCGCCGGATGTCAGGAATTCAAGTGATGTTACGCATACGTGCGATCGGAAGCGCGGGCTTGCCCGTGCTTGTCGGACTGCTGTCCCCGGTCGGTTCAGACGCGCTCGCCCAGGCTGCCTCGGAGGCGATTCCCGCTGTGACGGTTGAAGCGCAGGAGAGGTCCCGTCCCAAGCCCATTACTCGGCCCTCGCGACAGCGCTCCGCTTCGACGGCCCGCGCAGCGCGGCCGGTGGCACGGAACGCGACCGATGGCGCCGAGAGGCAAAACAATACGGCGAGCGCCGGCGAAGCGCGGGCTGGCCTCAACCAGTCGCCGGCCGGACAGACCACAACCACCGTCGATCGCAGCCAGTTCGACAGTCGCCCGTCGTTTTCGGTCAGCGACGTCTTGCGGGACAGCCCGGGCATCTCGATCAAGCAGGGTAACGGCCCCCGGGATCTCGGCATTTCGATTCGGGGCTCCAACGCCCGGAACGGCTTCGGCATCCGCAATCTCGTGATCTTCGAGGACGGCTTCCCGGTGACGCAGCCGGACGGCCTGTCGCGCAGCGATCTGATCGACCCCCACGCCTATGGCGCGATCGACGTGATCCGCGGCCCCTCGTCGGCGCTCTACGGCAATTACGCGACCGGCGGCGCGCTCAATTTCCGCACGCGGCCGGGCGGCACGATCGACGGCGTCGAATATGGCGTCGACGGCGGCAGCTACGGCTACCTCAACAATTACCTGGCGGCCGGCAAGAAGGTCGGGAATTTCGAGGGCTCGCTGTTCGCCAGCGACACCAGGGGCGATGGTTATATCGGCAATAGCTGGTTCAACACCCAGACCGTCAACTTCCTCGGCACGCTCAAGGCGACGCCGGACGACCGCTTTACGGTCAAGATCATCAACAACGACCTCAGCGCGCGGCTGCCGCTGCGGCAGTCGCTGAATCAGTTCTACACCAATCCCTTCCAGCAGGGTTGTACGACCGGCACAGGGGCGGCCGGATGTCCCACCGTGTCTCTTTTCAACAACGGCTTCAACGGCGGCAAGGACACCGAGACAGCCACGCAAGCCGGGCTCGGGCGGAACGATCGCCGAACCATCGTTGGCGGCCGATGGGAGCACGACTTCGACAACACGATGACCTGGCGCAACCAGTTCGTGTTCGACGACCGGAACATCAGCCAGCCCACCGGCGCGACCAGCACGATCGGCGATTTTCCGTCGTATAATTACATGAGCGACATCACCAAGCGGGGCGAAATCTTCGGCATGGAGTCCACCACGTTGGTGGGCGCCTGGTACAATACGCTGGTGGCGTCGAGCGATACGCGCAACGTGATGCCGGGCGGAAACGCCACGCTGGGACTGATCTCGGCTAACACCTACAGCGATACGTCCAATTACGGCATACGGGCGAGGGAGGAATTGAAGCTCACGCCGGACCTCACCGCGATCGCCGGAATTGGATGGGAGACCACCATCCTGAAGGGCGTCAACACTCTCTACAAGTACAACACGTTCAACGTTCCGGTGGCGACGATACCTGCGCCCACCACCGTCAATCGCACGATCGAGAACACCGCGCCTGAATTTGCTCTGCTCTACAGGCTCAATCAGGAATGGCAGTTTCGCGGACGGGTCGCGACGGGGTATGGAACGCCGCAGGTGTCGAATCTGTTCGTTCTTCCGAACGGTGATTTCGGCAACAACACTCAGCTCCAGACGCAAACCAATGTCGGCTATGACCTCGGCTTTGATTGGACGCCAAGCAACGCGGTCAAGCTGAGTGCGACGGCGTTCTACGAGTTCTTCCGGAATGAGCTGGTCAACCAAGCCGCTAGCAATCCCAGCGCCAGCAACGCGACCTATACGTTCAACGCGCCGCGCTCAGAACATCGCGGCATCGAGCTCGCCGCGGACTGGAAGTTCCATCCCGGCTGGCGGTTCATGGCGGCGTACACCTATCTCGACGAGGTCTATACCGAATATGTCGAGAACATCACCAATGGCGCCGTGTTCAGCTTCAACCGTGCCGGTAACAAGATCCCTGGCATCTCGCCCAACGAGCTGACCGCTCGAATTGGCTATGACGAGTTCGCCGGGCCGCTGGCCGGCCTCGGTGGCTTCGTCGAGGTCCAGTGGAAGGACTCCTTCTACATGGACAACGCCAATCTCTTGAAGGCGCCGGGCTATGAACTGGTCAATGTCAACGTGCACTACAAGACCGACCTCGCGTCCGACACGTTCAGATCCCTGAACCTGTTTCTCGAAGTCAGGAACGTGTTCGACCGTACCTACGTCGCCTCTGCGAACAACATCTCCAATACGGTTACGGGGGCCGGCCTTCAAAATCCTGCGAGCGTGCTCGCAAACACGACGGGATCGATCTATGCGGGCTCGCCGCGCACATTCGTTGCGGGTATGAAGGTGGCGTTCAAATGATCCGGGCTCTCGAAGGGAGTAGGGCGGTGATGCGAACCGGCTTGTCCGCCATAATCGCCCTCGCATTCGTCCAAGGTACGGCGCTTGGACAGATGCGGGCACCGACCGCATCGGAAGCGGCCTGCGAGGAGCCGACGCTGCGCTGTGCGACCAAGGCTACGCCCGCCTTCGGTCCTGACGGGACGCTGTGGCTGGTCTGGATGGCGGGAGGGCAGGTCTCGGTCGCGAGTTCGCAGGATGCGGGCCGCAGTTTTTCGGCGCCGACCCATGTCACGACCAGGCGGCTGAATCTCGATTGGGGTCCGGACGCGCGGCCGAAGATCGTGGTCGATCGCAAGGGCGGTATCGCGCTCGCGTTCTCGACCTTCCGGGATGAGGCCTTCAACGGAGAAGTATTTTACACGCGCTCGGCCGACGGCGGGAAGAGCTTCGCGGAGCCGAAGCCCATCACCGGCAACACCGAGAGCCAGCGTTTTGAGGCGCTGGCGCTCGATCAGGATGGAACGGTCTTTGCGGCCTGGCTCGACAAGCGCAATCGTGTCCCAGCGAAAGAGGCGGGGCGCAAGTACGAGGGTGCGGCACTGTTCTTTGCCTCCTCGCGTGACGGCGGTGCCACCTACGCGGAGGCTGCTCTCGCGCGCGAGGGCACCTGCGAATGCTGCCGTTTGGGGCTGGCATTCGCGGCGCCCGGGCGGCCGGTTGCGATATTCAGGAACATCTTTGAGGGCGGCGTACGCGACCACGCGGTCATGACCTTCACGGACGTCGCGACTCCAGGTGAGGTCCGCCGAATCAGCAATGACGATTGGCAGATCAATGCCTGTCCGCATCATGGGCCGAGCCTCACCGTTGCGCCGAACGGGACCTATCATGTGGTCTGGTACACGAACGGGAAGACGCGAAAGGGACTGTTCTATGCGCACTCGCGCGACGAAGGCCGCAGCTTCTCCACGCCCATGGCGCTGGGGCAGCCGGGCCGCAATCCGACGCGGCCCTTCGTGCTTTCGGGTCCTGCGGGGACGGTGATGGTCTGGAAGGAGTTCGACGGCGAGAAGACCTCGGTCCAGATGACGCTTTCCCGCGACGACGGCGAGACGTGGTCGCCGCCGAAGACGATAGCGAGCACGAGCGACACCTCCGATCACCCCTTGCTGATCTCCAACGGCAAGCAGACCTACTTGTCGTGGATGACGAAGGCGGACGGCTATCGGCTTACAGCCATCGAGGACCAGCCATGAGATTTCGATTTGCAGGCCTTGCCGGCCTTGTCGCTCTGATCGCTTCAGCGGCTGCGCTCGCCGCATCTCCAGCCCTGAAGCCATTCGAGCGCGGGACCTGGCAAAGCGTCCTCAGGGGACATGCCGGCCGCCCGGTGCTCGTGCATTTCTGGGGCGTAACCTGCGGCCCCTGCAAGGTCGAGCTGCCCTTGCTCGGGCAGTTCGCCAAGGATCACCCAGACGTCGACGTCGTCACCGTCAGCGCCGATCTTGTGCCGAACCTGCCGGCGGCAACGCAATCGATGCTCGACAAGGCGGGTCTGTCGTCGACCGAGAACTTCATCTTCAACGACGGCTTCGTCGAGCGCTTGCGGTTCGAGATCGACCCGGCCTGGCAGGGCGACATTCCCAGGACCATGCTGATCTCCCGGGAAGGGACCGTCACGACGATCGAAGGCTCGGCTGAAATGGCCGATCTCGAAAAATGGTCGGCACAACAAAACTCAAAACACTGAAGCTCAAGTCTGCAAAGGGAAGACCGACATGAAGACCATCTCGAAAAACGTGCTGCTCGCTGCGTTTGCTCTTGCGATCTCCGCGGCACCGGCGCTCGCCGACGACGTCAAGGCCGGCGATCTCGTCATCTCGCAGGCGTGGAGCCGGGCGACACCGGGCGGCGCCAAGGTCGCGGGCGGCTATCTCGTCATCGAGAACAAGGGGACGACGCCGGACAGGCTGGTCAGCGTGTCAGCTGATATCGCCGGCAAGTCCGAAATCCACGAGATGGCAATGGACAACGGCGTGATGAAGATGCGTCCGCTCGACAAGGGGCTCGCCATCGATCCCGGCAAGACGGTGAAGTTCGCGCCCGGCGGCTATCATTTGATGCTGCAGGAGCTCAAGGGGCCGTTCAAGCAGGGCGACAAGGTGCCGGTGACGCTGCAATTCGAGAAGGCCGGCAAGGTCGCCGTCTCCCTCGACGTCCAGGGCGTCGGTGCGCAGGCCCCCGGTGATGCCGGGCATTCCGGTCACATGGACATGAAGAAGATGCCGGACCATTCGGGAATGAAAATGAAATGAGACTGATACGGACTCTCGAAAGGCTGATCATGTCGAAGCGCTCCTGCCTGTTCCTGATAGCCGCGCTCGGCGCCTCGCCGGCGGCGGCGCACGTGTCGCTCGAGACCAAGCAAGCCGCGGTCGGCACGTCCTACAAGGCCGTGTTCGTCATTCCGCACGGTTGCGCGGGCTCGCCAACGGTGAAGATCCGCGTGCAGATCCCGGAAGGGGTGATCGCGGTGAAGCCGATGCCGAAGGCGGGCTGGAGCGTCGATGTCGTCGAGGGCAAATACGCCGCCGAATACGACTATCACGGCAACAAGCTGTCCTCCGGCGTGAAGGAGGTGGCGTGGTCCGGCGGCAAGCTGCCGGACAAGCACTATGACGAGTTCGTCCTCAACGCCTTCCTCGCCAACAGCCTCAAGGCGAACACGACCCTGTACTTCCCCGTCGTCCAGGAATGCGAGACCGGCGTCAGCCGCTGGATCGAGATCCCGGCCGAGGGGGCAGGGCATTCGCATGACAGCAAGTCCGAGGGCAAATCGCCGGCGCCGGGCGTGAAGCTGCTGCCAAAGCCCTGATGCGCTTCTTCGCCGCGCTCGCGACCCTGCTTTTTGCTGCCGGCTTCGCGAGCGCGGCATGGGCGCATGCGGCCCTCGTCTCGGTCGAGCCGGCGAGCGGGAGCATGCTCGCGGCTCCGCCCAAGGCGGTGCAGCTGCGCTTCAGCGAGGCGGTGACGCCGGGCGCGATCCGGCTGATCGACGGCGCCGGGAGGGCGCGCGACGATGCGCGTGTCAGCGCATCCGGCGAGACGATTTCGGTCGCGATGCCGGCGGATCTGCCCGAGGGGACCGCGGTCGTCAGCTATCGCGTGATTTCGCAGGACGGTCATCCCGTCACGGGATCGGTGATCTTCTCCATCGGTACGCCGACGGCGACGAAGCCACCCGCCGCCAGGGACGGCGGATTGAACATGGTGATCTGGCTTGCCCGGGTCGGCCTCTATCTCGGACTGTTCGTTGGCGTCGGCGGCGTGTTCTTTGCGCGCTGGATCGCATGGTCGATGACCGGGATGGCCGTCCCGCGCGTAACGCTCGCCATCGGCATCCCCTGCGCTGCAGCGTCTGTTGGCGCGTTGGGCCTCGACCTTCTCGGCCTGCCGCCGTCAGCGATCACGACCGCCGCCCCCTGGAAGGTCGCGCTCGCGACCAGCGCCGGCCCGGCTTTGCTCGTGGCCGTCACAGCGATGCTGCTCGCGTTGGTGGCGCTGCGCAGCGCGTGGTATGCGCGCGCTGTTGCGCTCGTGGCGTTGGTCGGCGTCGGTCTGTCGCTCGCCATGACCGGGCACGCCGCAACGGCGCCGCCGGAGGCGCTGACGCGTTCGGCGATCTTCTTCCACGGCCTCGGCGTCGCCATCTGGATCGGTGCTCTCGCGCCGCTCATGACGCTGGTGTCGCGGCCGACGGCGGCGACGCTGCCGATTGTGAGCCGCTTTTCCCGCATCGCCGCGCTGGCGGTCGGCGTGCTGGCCTTGACCGGCCTCGCACTCGCGATTGTGCAGCTCGAAAAGCCGGGAGCTCTGGTTGCGACCCGCTACGGCTTGATCCTCTCGACCAAGCTTGTCCTGGTCACGGGATTGCTGGCGCTGGCTGCGCTCAATCGGTTCCGGCTGACTCCGGCTCTGGCCCGGAACGGGGCAGGAGCGCACGCGCTGAAGCGCTCGATCCTGATCGAATGCGCCATTGCCCTGGCCATCCTCGCCCTGGTCGCCGGCTGGCGCTTCACGCCGCCGCCGCGCACCATCGTTCCCGAGACGCCGTTGGCGATCCACATCCACAGCGACAAGGCGATGTTCCAGGTGCTGGTGTCGCCCGGCAGGCCGGGCGTCGATGATTTCGTGCTCCAGCTCATGACCGGCGAGGGGACGCCGCTTGCGGCCAAGGAAACGACGTTGACGCTGAGCCTGCCCGAGCGCGGCATCGAGCCGATGGAGCGGAAGGCTTCGCTCGGGCCGGACGGCTACTGGCATGTGCGCAAGGTCGAGCTTCCCTTTGCCGGCCGCTGGCACGTGCGGATCGACGCGCTGGTGAGCGACTTCGAGCAAATCACGCTGGAGGATGAATTCGACGTCACGCCGCCCTAATGTGGGGCTCGCACTGAACTTGAAGTCCGACGGAAAAATGACAGGAATTCCGATGCGTTAGCGGCTTTTCCTCATTCCCGGTCTTGTGTTTTCGCTCGCAATCCGGTTTCACTGCAGGCCACCACTGATTCCACGAGTATTGCCATGCGGTTGTCGCGGTTCTTTCTGCCCATCCTAAAGGAAAATCCGAAAGAGGCGGAGATCGTCTCGCATCGGCTGATGCTGCGCGCCGGCATGATCCGGCAGGAGGCGGCCGGCATCTACGCCTGGCTGCCGCTTGGCTTCCGCGTGCTGAAGAAGATCGAGCAGATCGTGCGCGAGGAGCAGGACCGCTCCGGCGCACTGGAGCTCCTGATGCCGACGCTTCAGCTCGCCGACCTCTGGCGCGAGAGCGGCCGCTACGACGCCTACGGCCCGGAGATGCTGCGCATCGCCGACCGCCACAAGCGCGAGCTGCTGTACGGGCCGACCAACGAGGAAATGATCACCGAGATCTTCCGCGCCTATGTGAAGTCCTACAAGAACCTGCCGCTCAATCTCTATCATATTCAATGGAAATTCCGCGACGAGCAACGTCCGCGTTTCGGCGTGATGCGCGGCCGCGAGTTCCTGATGAAGGACGCCTATTCGTTCGACCTCAACGAGACCGCCGCGCGCGTTGCCTACAACAAGATGTTCGTCGCCTATTTGCGCACCTTCGCGCGGATGGGGCTGAAGGCAATCCCGATGCGCGCCGAGACCGGCCCGATCGGCGGCGATCTCAGCCACGAATTCATTGTGCTGGCCGAGACCGGCGAGTCCGGCGTGTTCATCAATCGCGACGTGCTGGACCTGCCCGTGCCGGGCGAGGACGTGAACTACGAGAGCGACCTGACGCCGATCATCAAGCAGTGGACCTCGCTCTACGCCGCCACCGAGGATGTCCATGATGCCGCGCGCTTCGAGCAGGAAGTGCCCGCCGACAAGCGGGTGAACACCCGCGGCATCGAGGTCGGCCAGATCTTCTATTTCGGCACCAAATATTCCGAGCCGATGAAGGCGCTGGTGGCGGGGCCCGACGGCGTCGACGTGCCGATCCATGGCGGTTCCTACGGCGTCGGCGTCTCGCGGCTGTTGGGGGCCATCATCGAGGCCTGCCATGACGATGCCGGCATCAAATGGCCGGAGGCGGTGGCGCCGTTCCGCGTGTCGATCCTCAATCTCAAGCAGGGCGATGCGGCCGTCGATGCGGCCTGTGAGAAGCTCTATGCGGAGCTTACCGCCAAGGGCGTCGACGTGCTTTATGACGATACCGACCAGCGCGCCGGCGCAAAGTTTGCCGCCGCCGACCTGATCGGCATCCCCTGGCAGATCATGATCGGGCCGAAGGGGCTCGCCGATGGCAAGGTCGAGATCAAGCGGCGCAGTGACGGCTCCCGCGAGACCATGTCGCCTGCGGACGCGGTCGCAAGACTTGTGGGCTGATAAGGCCGGTCGGCTGAATATTGTTCATCGCCCGAGATCGCGGCCGCCAATCCGGCCACAATTGACCCCGAATCATGGGATTATCGAGCGATGGATGAAACCATGACAGAAACCGTGCAAACCGCGCCTTTTGCGCCATTCGAGTGGATGCTGTCGGCGCGCTATTTGCGGGCGCGCCGCAAGGAGGGATTCATCTCGGTCATCGCCGGGTTCTCTTTCCTCGGCATCATGCTGGGCGTGGCGACGCTGATCATTGTCATGGCCGTGATGAACGGCTTCCGCAAAGAGCTGCTCGACAAGATCCTGGGGCTGAACGGCCACATCCTGGTGCAGCCGCTGGAATCTCCGCTGACCGATTGGAAGGACGTCGCCGACCGCCTCAGCCAGGTCAAAGGCATCCGGCTGGCCGCACCCGTGGTGGACGGCCAGGCGCTGGCGTCCTCGCCGTGGAACGCCTCGGGCGTGCTGGTGCGCGGCATCCGCTCCGACGACCTCAACAACCTCACCTCGATTGCCAAGAACATCAAGCAGGGCTCGCTCGAGGGGTTTGACGAGGGGCAGGGCGTCGCGATCGGCCGCCGTCTCGCCGACCAGCTCTCGCTGCATGCCGGCGACAGCATCACGCTGGTGGCGCCGAAGGGTGCGGTGACGCCCATGGGCACGACGCCGCGCATCAAGCCCTACAAGATCGTCGCGGTGTTCGAGATCGGCATGTCCGAATATGATCTCGGCTTCGTCTTCATGCCGCTCGCGGAGGCACAGGCCTATTTCAACCGCAGCAACGACGTCACCTCGATCGAGGTGTTCACCACCAATCCCGATCAGATCGTCGCCTTCCGCCAGGCCGTGACCGAAGCCGCGGGCCGGCCGGTGTTTCTGGTGGACTGGCGGCAGCGCAATTCGACCTTCTTCAACGCGCTCCAGGTCGAGCGCAACGTGATGTTCCTGATCCTGACCATGATCGTGCTGGTCGCAGCGCTCAACATCGTCTCCGGCCTGATCATGCTGGTGAAGGACAAGGGCAGCGACATCGCCATCCTGCGCACCATGGGCGCCTCGCAGGGATCGATCATGCGGATATTCCTGATCACGGGCGCCTCGATCGGCGTGGTCGGCACGCTGGTCGGCTTCGTCGTCGGCCTCGTGATCTGCCTCAACATCGAGTCCATCAGGCAGTTCCTGTCCTGGCTGACCTCGACCGAGCTGTTCTCGCCGGAGCTGTACTTCCTGTCGAAGCTGCCCGCCGAGATCGACATCGGCGAGACCACGGCGGTCGTCATCATGGCGCTGACGCTGTCGTTCCTGGCGACGCTGTATCCGTCGTGGCGCGCCGCGCGCCTCGATCCCGTCGAAGCGCTCCGGTACGAGTGAGGGGCTGATGGAGCAGCAGGGGGCTGAGGATGTACCGGTCATTTATCTCCACGAGATAAAGCGGCAGTACTTGCAGGGCGAGGTGCCGCTGACCATTTTGGACGGCGCCAAGCTGGCGCTGTGGGCGGGCCAGTCGGTCGCGCTGGTGGCGCCGTCGGGCTCCGGCAAGTCGACGCTGCTGCACATTGCGGGCCTGCTCGAGGCGCCCGATTCCGGCGAGGTCTATGTCAACGGCGCGCCGACCTCGCAATTGCCCGATATCGAGCGCACCCAGCTCCGCCGCACCGATATCGGCTTCGTCTACCAGTCGCATCGGCTCTTGCCGGAGTTCTCCGCGCTGGAGAACGTGATGATGCCGCAGATGATCCGCGGCCTGAAGAAATCCGAGAGCGTCAAGCGCGCGAAAGAGATTTTGGGCTATCTCGGCCTCGGCGACCGCATCACCCATCGCCCCGCCGAACTGTCGGGCGGCGAGCAGCAGCGCGTCGCGATCGCGCGCGCGGTGGCCAACGCGCCGCGCGTGCTGTTCGCAGACGAGCCGACCGGCAACCTCGATCCGCATACGGCGGATCACGTGTTCCAGGCGCTGATGCAGCTGGTCAAGGCGACCAAGGTGTCGATGCTGATCGCGACCCATAACATGGAGCTCGCCGGCCGCATGGACCGGCGCGTGTCGCTGTCGAACGGCCAGGTCGTCGAGCTCGAATAGCAAAATCGCGAAAACAACCCCATGCACAGTAGCCAAGTGCTTGGACCGACTGACGAAAAAATCGGCGACGACGGGCACGCCGTCGTCTGAATTTCTCAAGGCCTGATCACCGTCAACCTGAACGGCCCGCCATTGGCCGCGGCATGGGCCACGGCCTCGTTGGCATGGTCGAGGCCGAAGGATGTCGTCTCATACTCCTCCAGCCTCAGCAGCCCCGCGCGCACCAGCGCGATCAGCCGGCTCGCGGCATCCGGCGGATACATCCAGACGCCGTGGATGCTGATGCAGTTGCGCATGATCCAGGGGTAGGGCAGCTCGAGGCCCGCGCCACCGGCCATGCCGACGCCGCCCATCAGCGCGACGCGCCCATAGGGGCGCACCGTCATGATCGCCGCGCGCACGACGGTCGGGCTGACCGAGGGCGGCATGATGTCGAGCACGCAATCGATCGGCGCGGGCGCCGCGCGCTTCATCGCCTCGCGGTCGTGCTCTTGATCGCCGGTGAGCTTGACCGGCTGCACGCGGGCGCCGAAGCGGCGGACGAGGTCGGCGAGGATGGTCTCGTTGCGGCCCGGGGTGACGACGCAGGCCGCGCCCATCGCGAGCGCGACCGAGACGGCGGCGCTGCCGAAATTGCCGGTCGCCCCGCTCACCAGCACGGTCTCGCCGGGCTGAAGGTTGGCGGCGAGGAAGCCGCCATAGGGCACCAGCAGCGTGCCCAGCGCGCACCATCGGCTCGCCTCCTCGGGCGTGATCGCGCCGAGCCGCTTCACATTCTCGGTCGGCACGCGCATCTGCTCGGCATAGGAGCCGTGGCGAAAATGCTGCTGCAGGCGCATGCCGCCGGGGCCGGCGGCGGTGAGCCCCTGCAGGGCGATATCGGGCGCCACGACGTCATCGCGCGAGCGCACCGTGGGGTCGCAGAACACCCAGTCTCCGACGCTGAGCTTGGTGGCGTCCGGGCCGATCGCGCGCACCCGGCCGATGCCGCCGGGGCCGGGGATAACAGGCAGGTCGAGCGCGTAATTGCGTGTCCCGTCGAAAACCTCGTTCATGTAGGAGATGACGCGCGTGGCGACGACGTCGACGATCACCTCGCCGGTGCCGAGGGGCGGCTCGGGCACGTCCTCGATGGCCAGCTTCGATCCAAATGATTTGAGTACGGCGGCTTTCATGTATTCACCTCAAGGTCGGGTGAGGCCGATATGAGCCGCCTTGGAAGGCCCGGGAAGGCCTGGTATTATCCTAGTATTCCCTGAGCCCTCCATGCGGGAGCGACACCATGGCCGATCCACGCCGCGTCGAATTCGGCGACTTCCTGCGGTCCCGCCGCGAGAAGCTGTCGCCGAAGGCCGTCGGCCTTCCGCCGGGGGCGAGGCGCCGCACCGCGGGGCTGCGCCGCGAGGAGGTCGCCCAGCTCGCCGGCATCGGTGTCGACTGGTACATCCGCCTCGAGCAGGGTCGCACCGTCAGCCCCTCGGTCACCACCGTCGATGCGCTGGCCCGCGCGCTGCGGCTCAGCAAGACCGAGCATGCGCATCTGAAGGCCCTCGCGCGCGATGGCGCGAGGGGCGCGTTCACGCGCGAGATCGTGCCGCCGCCGATCCTGCGGCTGGTCGAGAGCCTGCCGCATCCGGCCTACATCACCGGGCGGCGCTGGGACGTACTGGCCTGGAATGCGGCGGCCGAGGAGGTCTTCGCGTTTGGCCGGCTGCCGGAGGAGGACCGCAACACGCTGCTCCTGATGATGACCAACAGGCGCACGCGAAAATCCTACGGGGCGGGCTGGGCTGACGTCGCCAAGCGCATGGTCGCGATGTTTCGCGCCACCCATGACGTCTGGGCCGGCGATCCCGCCTTTGCGGAGCTGCTGACGCGGCTGCGCCAGGGCAGTCCGGAATTCGTCAAATGGTGGGGCGCGCACGAGGTGCACGGCACATTGTCGGGCCGCAAGACCATGACCCATCCCACCAAGGGCGTCCTGCATTTCGAGCACACCAGCTTTCAGGCCAACGACGATCCCGCGCTGAAGCTGGTGATCTGCACGCCGGTCGAAGGCGGAGGCTGACGGACGGGGCAGCCTTCCGCTCGCCGCACGCTACGGCGCGGGCGTGGCCGCAGGTGTTGCCCTCACGTCGGGCAAAGCACCACTTGCTGTCCATGGACTATCCGTCCAGGGCGTCGGCTGCAGGGAATTCGCCGGCCAGGATCTTGCCGGGCCTGCTGCGGCCGCCGTGCACGACGTCCCGAGCTGGGTCCACACCGACGTCAGGCCGGTCGTGTCGATGTTGAAGCTCGTGGCGTCAGCCTTTCCCTCCGGCTCCGGCGTGGTCTCCCGGACCTGCAGGGAGTGCGAGGCCAGCACCGCCTTGACCATGTCGGGATCGACGGCGCCGTTCCAGACCTCGTACTTTCCGAACCGCACCGGAGGCCCGCCGGCTTCCTTGCTCAGGTCGGCGCTGGCCGCCATCAGGATCGATTTCTTGCCGGTGGCTGCTGCATCGATCTCGCCCGCGAACATCAGCGGCACGCGCTTCTTGTTTTCGCAATAGAGGCGCCATTCCATGGTCCGGAACGAAGCGTCGCTCTCCTTCCTCACCGCGGCGACCTTGCTGATGAACGGCCGTGATCCCTTCTCAAGCCGCCACATCGTCTCGGCCAGCGGCCGCGTGTCGATGCCGAAGCGGTAGAGCTCGGGCCGCGTCAGCACGTGCAGGTTCTCGAATTTCACGGTGCGGATCAGCGCATCGAGCTCGCGGCTGATCCCCATTGCCGCGATGAACGCGGTCCGGTCGCGGTCGGCGCCGGCGATCCGGCGCCGCCGCGCTTCGGCGACCACCTCCGGAGGTGGATTGCCGCTAAATTTGAGGATCAGCCTGGAGTTATGCACCGCCAGCGCGGCATCTGGGGCAACCTCGCGCGAGGTCGCGCCGAGAAACAGGTAGCCGCAGGCCGAGTTGCACATCGCATGGTAGGTGGTGAGCTCGGCATCGACCTCTCCGGTCGTGTTCTTGATCTTCAGGCAAGCGTCATCCACTTGGGTGCCTGCCGCGCATGCCGTCGCGATCGTCCGCCCCACCCGGGCGATGGCCTTGCGGCTGCGGAGCAACCGCCCGATGTCGTAGGATTGCTCCACGTTCCCGCCGGGCGAATGAAGGTAGATCGGGCGCTGCAAATCCTTGACGCCGGCAAGGAAGCGGCGAATGCGCGGGGCGGCGCCCTGATCGATCTCGCCCTCGATCGCGATCCAGCGGTTGCAGCCCGGCCCGCACGCATCGGGCGCGCCTTTGGCCAGATAGATCGTCAGGCGGGAAGCAAAGCCGGCTTTCGCGGCCGGAGTTTCTTTGGCCCGCAATGCGTCGGGAAGGAATAGGAAGGCCAGGAGAAGCAATATTTGCAAGCGCATGAAGCGATCGACTGGGTGAGGTGAGCAACCTGACCGACGTTATACGACGATCGCCGCCATCACAACTTGGAGTGGCGTGACGGCCCACATATGTTTCGCCGGGACGGCCCTGCGATTGCGGCAGGATTCTCCGGCGCGTTCCGATTTGCAAGCCGTCCTCGCAGGCGCTATGCCCCGGCTTTCGTAGAGAGCCCCGATATGACGATTTCCGACGACAACGACCTGACCCGCCTGAAAGAGATCGGGCGCATCGTCGCCAATGCGCTGGAGGCGATGGGGAAGGCGCTCGAGCCGGGCATGACCACCTCCGAGCTCGACCAGATCGGGCGAAAGCTCCTGGAGGCCGCCGGGGCGCGGTCGGCCCCGGAGCTGGCCTACGATTTTCCCGGCGCGACCTGCATCAGCGTGAATGAGGAGATCGCTCACGGCATCCCCGGCGAGCGGCGGATCGCGCGCGGCGACCTCGTCAACATCGACGTGTCGGCCGAGAAGAACGGCTTCTTCGCGGATACCGGCGCCTCGTTTGCCGTTCCGCCTGCGAGCCGTAGGATCGAACGTCTGTGCCGGGACGGCCGGCGGGCGATGTGGACCGGCCTGCAGCAGGTCGGCGCCGGCAAGCCGATTGCCGGGATCGGCCAGGCCATCGGGACCTTTGCGCGGAAGAACGGCTACAGCCTGGTGCGCAACCTCGCCAGTCACGGCGTCGGCCTGTCGCTCCATGAGGAGCCGACGGAGATCGCAACATGGCCCGACCGCTCCGAGCGCCGCATCATGGGCGAGGGCCTGGTCTTCACCGTCGAGCCGTTCCTCTCCATGGGCGCCGAGTGGGCGGAGAATGGCGACGATGCGTGGACGCTCTACAGCAGCCCCGAGGCGCCGACCGTCCAGTACGAACACACCGTGATCGCCACGCGCAACGGACCTTTGATCGTGACGTTGGCCGGCTGAGGCGGCCGAGGCCGGGTACGGATCACGTCAAGCGGTCGATGATCCCAAGGAGCCGCTCGCAGGACGCCTCGATCTTCTTGAGCGGAGACGTCGCGATGCCCAGCAACAGTCCTGAGCACGCCGAAGCGGTCGGAGCGTACCAAAGCGATAGCGGCGTCGGTGCCAGTCCGAACGACGCTGCGTCCCGGGCGATAGCGAGATCGGGTGCTCCGTCCGGCAATCGCAGCACCGCGGCCAGACCGGCAATCGCAACCTTCGCAGGGCGCGTGCGGAGCTGTTTCAGCAACGCATCGCCTTGCGCGGTGTAGGCGCGTTTCGTGCGCCGCAGATGCCGAAGATAGTGGCCGTCGCGCATGAAGTCGGCCGTGGCTAGCTGCACCGCGGGCCCCGGTGCGGGCGCGAGGCAAGCCGCAGTCTCTGCAAATCGCGATGCAAGAGCCGCCGGCGCAACGACAAAGCCGAGCCGCAAGGCCGGGCTTATGGTCTTGCTGAAGGAGCCGATGTGGATGACGCGACCGACACGGTCGAGCGAGGCGAGCGCCGGCGTGGCGCGGCCCTTGAGCTGCAGTTCGCTGAGATAGTCGTCCTCGATCACCCATGCCTTGTTCTGGGTCGCCCATTCGAGCAGTCGTGAGCGGCGTGCCAGTGACAGCGTGGATCCGAGCGGCGCCTGTTGCCCCGGCGTCACGACAACCAGCGCGGCGTCTGGCGCATGTTTCATGCCGAAATCGACGTCGATGCCGTCGGCATCGACCGCGATCGGTACGATGGATAATCCCGCGAGTTCGAGACCGTGCCGGGTGAAAGGAAAGCCGGGGTCCTCCATCCAGGCTTTCTTCTTTGGCCCGAGGCAGAGGACACGGAGCGCGAGGCCGAGGCCGCCGGCGAAACCGCTGGTGACGATGATTTGGGACGGCGCGCATTCTATTCCCCGGGCCAGCGCAAGGTAGGCCGCGATCTCACGTCGCAAGTCCAGCTCGCCGCGCGGATCCGGGTAGATCGCGGGTGCGCTCGTTTCGGCGCGAACCGCTCTTACCCGCATTCGCGCCAGCAACTTCGCAGGAAAAGTTTCCTGCGACGGCACGCCCATCTGGAAGATCGCCGGTCCAGCCGTGAGCTCCTGGTACATCTCCATGAACGAGCCGGGGTCGGGGGCCTTGTCAGGCCGCACTGGGGAGGACTGCCGGTCGGCGACATGCGTGCCGGTCGCACGGGCTGCCACGATCATTTGGTCGGATGAGAGCTTCTCATAGGCTGAGCGCACGGTGCCGCGCGCGACGCCGAGCTGAGCCGCGAGATCCTGCCACGAGGGCAGGCGTGCGCCCGGGGCGAGCACACCGCTCTCGATGGCGGCCCTGATCCCTCTATGGATCTGCTCCGCGAGGGGCATCTTCGCGGACCGATCGAGCTCCAGGCGCAGCGGTTTCGTCATGCCTCATGGTACAGAATTTTTGTGCGTTCTTGGTGCTTTTTTGTGAACCATGCGAGGGGCATCTGAGGGAATGAGGAGGGAGCTTTGATCTCCTCCGATCATCAGGGAGTCATCAGATGAGTGAACGTCTCAACTACAACCACATCGCACCGGCCGGCGCGAAGGCGCTCGGCGGAGTCTACGGCTATGTTACGCAGAGTGGCTTGCCCGGAACGCTGGTCGCGCTCGTTTACCTGCGCATTTCGCAGATCAACAACTGTGCCTATTGCCTCGACATGCATACGCGCGATCTGTTGAAGAGCGGCGTGAAGGTCGAAAAGCTCGCGCTGCTGCAGGCATGGGCCGAGGCCGGCAATCTCTTCGACGAACGCGAACGCGCAGCCCTTGCATGGGCCGAGACGGTCACCCGTGTTGCCGAGACCAACGTTCCGGATGAAGCCTATCAAGCCGCCCGCAACGTCTTCAGCGAGCGCGAACTCGTCGATCTCGCGATCGCAATCAGTCTGATGAATGCGTACAATCGCATGTCGATCAGCTTCCGAAATACGCCTCACGCGGCGCTCGAGAAGGCCGCCTGATGGCTCACGCGGCATCAACCGAACGCAGACCAGGAGCTTGAAGATGATGAGAGTGATTTCCGGCGTCCGGATCCCGGACAGTCAGTTGGCGCGCGAGGCCGCCGAGCTGGTGCGCAGCTACGAAGACGACATGCTGTTCAACCATTCGGTTCGCGTCTACGTGTTCGGCGCGATGAAGGGGCTGCGCCAGAAGCTGAAGTTCGATTCGGAACTGCTCTATGTCGCGGCGCTGTTTCACGATCTCGGCCTTGTCGATCACTACCACACGCAGACAAAGCGATTTGAGGTCGACGGAGCAGACGCTGCGCGTGAGTTTCTCCGGGCGCGCGGTATCGCCGAGCCGCAAGCCGATCTGGTATGGGAAGCCGTCGCGCTGCACACCACGCCGGGCATTCCGCAATATATGAGGCCGGAGATCGCTCTCACCAACGCAGGCGTTCTGGTGGACGTCGTCGGCATTGGATATGACGATTACACGCCGGAGCAGCGTGACCAGGTGATATCAGCGTTTCCGCGCGGAGACTTCAAGAACGACTTCCTCAAGGTTCAGACGTGTTCAGCCCTGAAGAAGCCGCAGACCACATTCGGGACGGTCAATTTCGACTACATCGAGGATCACGATCCCAGCTTCCGCAAGCCGAACGCGTGCACGCGCATCCGCAACACGCCTTGGCAAAGCTGAGCGGACGCGTCTGCTTCGGGCTCTAGCCCACCGGATTTCTGGCAGGATCTGAGCGGCTATTGTCCGGCGCCAGCGGCGGCGCGTTCGCCCGCGATGCGGTATCGCTGCGCCCAGCGAGCGCGATCGAGGCGGACCGGCTGTCGCGCCAGGCGACGATCCAGATCAGAAATCCGAGAAGCGCCAGCGCGGCGCCGACGGGACCGGTGGAGGTCCAGCCCAGCCCCTCACGGATCGCGAGGCCCCCGAGGAACGGGCCGAGCGCATTGGCGGTATTGAAGGCCGAATGATTCAGCGCGGCCGCGAGCGCCTGTGCCTCTCCCGCAACGTCCATCAGCCGCGTCTGCAGGATGGCGCCGAGCGAGACGCTGGCGCCGATGGCGAAGATGTCGGCCGCAAGCAGCCAGGGATTGCCGGCGGCAACGGGGAATAGCAGCAGCGCGACCGCGGCAAACAGCAGGATGATGCCTGCCGTCGGCATCAAGGCGCGGTCGGCAAAGCGCGGAACCAACAGATTGCCAAGGGTCGCACCGATGCCGAACACGGCCAGGAAGAACGGGATGACCGCGGTGCTGACCTTGGTAACCTCGATCAAGGTCGTCGCAAGATAGGTGTAGACCGCGAACATGCCGCCGAAGCCGATGGCGCCGATCGCCAGCGTGATCCAGACGCGGCCGCTCCTGAGGGCGCCGAGCTCGCGCAGCGGATCGGACCTGCCGGCCTGGTCACGTGGCGCGAACAGGGCGCAGAGCACGATCGTGAGCAATGCCAGCATCGAGACGAGGCCGAAGCTCGCGCGCCAGCCAGCCGCCTGTCCGATCAGATTGGCGAGCGGCACGCCGATGATGGTGGCGGAGGTCAAGCCGAGCATCACCTGGCCGACCGCCTGCGAGCGACGATGCTGGGGAACCAGGGAGGCTGCAACCAGAGCAGCGATGCCGAAATAGGCGCCGTGCGGCAGTCCTGAGAGAAAGCGGGCCGCGATCATCGCGCCATAGCCGGGCGCGAGCGCGGTCAGCGTATTACCGAGCGCGAACACGGCCATCAATGCCAGGAGCTGCGTGCGCCGCGCGAACCGCGCGCCGAGCACGGCGATCAGCGGCGCGCCCAGCACGACGCCGAGCGCGTAGGCGCTGATCGCGTGGCCCGCGGTCGGCTCGTCGACGCCGAGATCGGCGGCGAAGAACGGCAACAGGCTCATCGATGCGAATTCGGTGGTGCCGATCGCAAAGCCGCCCATCGCGAGCGAGAACAGGACGATGGCGAGGTGAGGGGGCGCGGAGGCTGAAGTCGATCTTGCGCGGCGCGAGGTCGCTTGGGGCGAAGTCGTCATGAGTCCTGCATTGGTGGCGTCAACGGGAACCAGCCCAGCGAACGTCGCCACCCCTGCAAGCTTTGTCCGTCGTACTTAAAGCGGGATCAGTCCGCGTCAACATCGCAGCGACAACACAAGGCGGTCTGCATATCAGCGTCCCGCTTGCGTGTGGCCGTCGCGGAAGCGAGAGATCCGAGGTCTCGCCGCAAAGCCCTGTCTCGCAGGGTTCGGATCCGGTCGCGACAATACGCTTGATTAAGTTTCGGCATTCGTGAACCATGTCTCTGCGGGCCCGACCAAGGGCTTCTCGGTCTTCGGCAAGGAGAACGAGCTTGAGCGAACCGATGCATCCGGCAGCGCCTCACCATCTGCCGTTCTTTGTACCCGCCTCCGATGGGGCGGACGTACTGATGGTGATAATGGGCATCTTCCTGGTCGCGGCTATTCTTTGGGCCGGAACGTTGTATTGGAAACTGCACAGCCTGCCGGAGCGCCTAGCGCACAAGTCCCAGAAGCTGCAGTTCGAGATAGTCGCCGTGCTGGGTCTGATCTCACTTTTCACCCACATGCACGTCTTTTGGGTGGCCGGCCTCCTGCTCGCCATGATCGACCTGCCTGACTTCAGCACGCCGCTGCGCACGATCGCGGGCTCGGTCGAGCGGATCGCCGACGCAACGCCTGTCGCGTCGGAGCCGGCATCCGAACCGGGACCGGCGGGCGATCCCGGTGCAGAGCTCGCAAGCAAGGTGCAGGGCCATGCTTGAGCTGCTCTTGTGCTCGCTCGTGACAGTGCTGCCGGACTATCTCTACCGGCGTTACCGCCAGGGAAAGCGCTTCGGAAAGGAGATCACATTCTACTCGGTGTGGTACGAGCTTAGATGGGGGATTACCGGCTGCCTGATGCTCACGGTCGCGCTGATCACCATGATTTTCTACTATCATCCTTCGACCTCGTCCGCAGCGATGTACTTTCGCACCATTCCCATCCTCCCCGAGGTGGCCGGTCGTGTCGCCGAGGTGCATGTCGACTTCAGCGCGTCCGTGAAAAAGGGCGATGTCCTGTTCAGATTGGACAGCTCGAAGCAACAGGCCGCGCTCGAGACAGCCAAGCGAAAGATCGCCGAGGTCGAGGCCTCGCTGATCAGCGCGCGGGCGGATCTGGTCAAGGCGGAAGCCCAGATCGGAGAAGCCAAGGCCGCCTGGCAACAAACCAAGGATGAACTCGACACCAAGAGCGAATTGCAGCGCCGCAGTCCCGGCACTGTACCGCAACGCGATATCGAGAAATTGCAGGTGGCCGTCGACCAACGACAGGCGGGCGTCGACGCCGCCAGCGCCGCGCGGGAGGCCGTCGCCTTGCGGGGCTCCACGCTGCTGCCTGCCGAGAAAGCGAGCGCCGAGGCGGCAATGGCGGAGGCGCAGGTCGATCTCGACAAGACCTATATCCGCGCCGGCGTGGATGGACGGGTCGAGCAATTTCTGCTGCGCACCGGCGATGTCGTCAATCAGATGATGCGCCCGGCTGGAATATTGATCCCGGAAGGGGCAGGTCGGCGCGCGCTGCAAGCCGGATTTGGACAGATCGAGGCGCAAGTCATGAAGCCGGGCATGATTGCGGAGGCAACTTGCATTTCGAAACCCTGGGTGATCATTCCGCTCGTCGTCACCGCGGTGCAAGATTACATCGCGGCCGGCCAGTTCCGGGCTGGCGAGCAACTGGTCGATCCGCAAAATCTACGGCAGCCCGGGACGATCCTCGTATTCCTCGAGCCGCTCTACAATGGCGGGCTCGACGGCGTCACGCCGGGTTCGAGCTGCATCGTCAACGCCTACACTAGCAATCACGACGTGATCGCTGACAAGAATACGGGAGCGTTGAGGGGCTTCGCCTTGCACGTCATCGACGCCACGGGGCTCGTTCATGCACTTCTGCTGCGCATTCAGGCCTTGTTGCTGCCGGTCAAGACGCTGGTGCTGAGCGGCCACTGATCCTGTCCTGGTGCCTCGGTCCGCGAGGGCGCGTCGGTTTCCTCTGCGGAAAATACGGGTTCACCATGCAACTCGCCGAACGTCCGACGGCGAGATATCGGCACTGCTCAAGCGAGCCGTAACGGCAGTCGAAATAGCCGACGGGGCCGTAGATCTGCATGCAAACGGGATAGCTCGGATCAAAGGTCTGCGCGCGCGCAGAGCCGCCTGCGAGGAGCAGGCCGGCCACGACGAGTGCGCGACGGGCGCTGCGCATCTCAGCGCGGCAAGTAGTAGCCCGGCGCCAGCGTGCGCGGACGATTTTGATATGCGTAGGGATCGTCGCTCTGCCCGACGAAATAGGGATTGGCGATGCAGGTGAGTGCGCGCCCCGACGCGCTCGCCTGGCACTGCGCGTAGGTGTCGAACCTGCAATTGCTCAGCCCCGGCCATTCATCACCAGTGAGGCAGAAGGGATGATTCTTGCCGAATGCGCGCGCTGGCGTGCTTGCAATTGACGCGAGTGCAAATGTGATGAATGCGAGCGAAAGTGTGGCGATAATGGGATGAGTGACGCGGCCGCGCATTTTTCAATTCTCCATCACGCGAATGTGCGCGCGACGTTGTTACGCGCGCATGCAATTTATCTCGTGTCGCCGACATTGGAACTACAGAAAACACTTGTTTCAAAGGACTTCTAGCACGCTCTCATAAATCTTCATTAATGAAGCGCGGGCCTTTCGAGCGAACTGTTGCGTCGTGGTTACAGCAATTCCGTCGATCGCTGTTATGACCACTGCACGGCCAGGGGGCCTAACGACGAAACTGGAACGGGACTCAAATGAAGAAGAATTTGTTGCTTGCTGCTGTGAGCCTCGTCGCGCTCAGCGCGACTGCGCCGGCGCTGGCTGCCGACCTCGCAGCACGGCCCTACACCAAGGCGCCCGCGATGGTTGCCGCGATCTATGACTGGAGCGGCTTCTACATCGGTATCAACGGCGGCGGCGGTTCGTCGCACTCGACCTGGGATCTCGTCGGCGGCGGCCGCGAGGGTTCGCACGATGCGACCGGCGGCACGGTCGGTGGCCAGATCGGCTATCGCTGGCAGTCCGGCCAGTGGGTGTTCGGCGTGGAAGGTCAAGGCAACTGGGCCGACTTCTCGGGCGACAATGTCAGCGCACTGTTTGCCACCCGCAACCGTTCGAAGATCGACTCGTTCGGTCTGATCACCGGTCAGGTCGGCTACGCCTGGAACAACGTCCTGATCTACGTCAAGGGCGGTGCGGCTGTGGTCGGCGTCAAGTACGACGTGTTCAGCACGGCCTCGGGCGCGCTGCTGTCCTCGAACGACCAGACCCGTTGGGGCGGCACGGTCGGTGCCGGCCTCGAATATGGTTTTGCGCCGAACTGGTCGGTTGGCGTCGAGTACAACCACATCTTCCTGTCGGACAAGGACGTCACCTTCGCGGGCCTCGCGGGTACGGACCGCATCAAGCAGGACGTCGACATGGGTCTCGTCCGCCTGAACTACAAGTTCGGCGGCCCGATCCTCGGCCGTTACTGAGACGGATCGCTCGCCTTTCGAGCGTCCTGGAAAAGCCCCGGCCTTGGCCGGGGCTTTTTTATTGGGTGATTTCAGCGAGTTAACCATTGTCCTTGGAGGCGCCAAGCCGCCCTTGACTCCTGAGAACGAAATGAGAACAATGTTCTTCATACGTTCCAACAAGGGAGCAAGCCATGTTCAGGGTTTTCGTGGAAGAGGCCGCCGCGCTGGCGTCGATCACGCTGTTCGTCGGGATGATCGCGATCTGGGCTCAGGTCATACCGCAGCTCTGATTCCTGCCAGCCGGTACAGGCCCGGGCTGGGGAAAAGCGGGACGACGCGGCGGATCGGCCGGTCTGGCGTGGACTCTCAGGCTGCGACACCCCACCATTGCGAGGCGAGTCGGCAAACGAGGGCAGATGGCGAGTGCATGATGCCTCGAGGAGCCGGCGACCGCTCCATCCCATCTGCAAGAGGCCGTCACGCGACCATGCCGAGCGCCGGATTTGTTCACCTTCACGTTCACTCGGCCTATTCGCTGCTCAAGGGCTCGATCAAGATCGGCAAGCTCGCCGAGCTTGCCAAGAAGGATCACCAGCCGGCCCTGGCGCTGACCGACACCGACAATCTGTTCGGTGCGCTGGAATTCTCGGACAAGATGGCGGGCTCCGGCATCCAGCCGATCGTCGGCTGCGAGCTCGCGATCGATTTCGGCGACCAGGATCCGAACGCGCGCAACGCGATGGGGCCCTCGCGCGTGGTGCTGCTGGCGGCGCAGGAGCGCGGCTATCGCAGCCTGATGCGGCTGAACTCGCGCGCGTTCCTGGAATCGCCTGATAGCCACGCGCCGTTCATCAAGTTCGACTGGTTCGACGGCGAGACCGAAGGCCTGATCGCGCTGACGGGCGGGCCGGACGGGCCGATCTCGCTGGCGCTGGCCAGCGGTCATGCCGAGCTCGCCGCGCTGCGTTGCGAGCGTCTGGCCGGCCTGTTCGGCGACCGCCTCTACGTCGAATTGCAGCGCCACAACACCGAGAAGGAGCGGCGCGTCGAAAGCGGCCTGATCGACATCGCCTATGCCAAGGGCCTGCCGCTGGTCGCGACCAACGAGCCGTATTTCGCCGCGACCGACGACTACGAGGCGCATGACGCGCTGCTCTGCATCGCCGGCGGGCGGCTGATCGCGGAGACCGAGCGCGAACAGCTCACGCCCGATCATCGCTTCAAGACCCGCGCCGAGATGGCGGTGCTGTTCGCCGACATTCCGGAGGCGTTGGCCTCCACGGTGGAGATCGCCGAGCGCTGCTCGTTCCGGCCGATGACGCGCAAGCCGATCCTGCCGTTCTTCACCGTTGGCGCCGCGCAGAGTTCGGACGCCGCGGCGGTCGAGTCGGCGGAATTGAAGCGCCAGGCGGAGGCGGGGCTTGCCAACCGCCTCAGCGTCCACGGCCTGTCGCAGGGCACCACGGAGGAAGACTACAACAAGCGCCTGGCGTTCGAGCTCGACGTCATCATGCGCATGAAATACGCGGGCTACTTCCTGATCGTGTCCGACTTCATCAAATGGGCGAAGAGCCAGGGCATTCCGGTCGGGCCGGGCCGCGGCTCCGGCGCAGGCTCGCTGGTCGCCTGGGCGCTGACCATCACCGACCTCGATCCGATCAAGTTCGGCCTGCTGTTCGAGCGCTTCCTCAATCCCGAGCGCGTCTCGATGCCGGACTTCGACATCGACTTCTGCCAGGACCGCCGCGGCGAGGTGATCAGGTACGTCCAGGAACGCTACGGCCGCGACCAGGTCGCGCAGATCATCACCTTCGGTACGCTGCAGGCGCGCGGCGTGCTGCGCGACGTCGGCCGCGTGCTGCAGATGCCCTACGGCCAGGTCGACAAGCTGACCAAGCTGGTGCCGCAGAATCCGGCCGCGCCGGTCACGCTCGCCGCCGCGATCGAGAGCGAGCCGAAGCTGCAGGCATTCCGCGACGAAGATCCGATCGTGGCGCGCGCCTTCGACATCGCCCAGCGTCTCGAAGGCCTGACCCGCCACGCCTCGACCCATGCGGCCGGCATCGTGATCGGCGATCGTCCGCTGAGCGAGCTCGTGCCGCTCTACCGCGATCCGAAGTCGGACATGCCGGTGACCCAGTTCAACATGAAATGGGTCGAGCCGGCCGGCCTCGTGAAGTTCGACTTCCTCGGCCTGAAGACGCTGACCGTGCTCGACGTCGCCTGCAAGCTGCTCAAGCCGCGCAACATCCACGTCGATCTCGCCACGCTGCCGATCGACGATGCCGAGAGCTACCAGATGCTGGCGCGCGGCGAGGTGGTCGGCGTGTTCCAGGTTGAAAGTCAGGGTATGCGGCGCGCGCTGGTCGACATGCGCCCCGACCGGTTCGAGGACATCATCGCGCTGGTGGCGCTGTATCGCCCGGGCCCGATGGCGAACATCCCAACCTATTGCGCGCGCAAGCACGGCGACGAGGAGCCGGAATATCTGCATCCCGTGCTGGAGCCGATCCTGAAGGAGACCTTCGGCGTCATCATCTATCAGGAACAGGTGATGCAGATCGCCCAGGTGATGTCGGGCTATTCGCTCGGCGACGCCGACCTTCTGCGTCGCGCCATGGGCAAGAAGATCCGCGCCGAGATGGACAAGCAGCGCGACATCTTCGTCGCGGGCGCGGTGAAGAACGGCGTGCCGAAGGGACAGGCCGAGACCATCTTCGAGCTGCTGGCGAAGTTCGCCGACTACGGCTTCAACAAGAGCCACGCGGCGGCCTATGCGCTGGTGTCCTACCACACCGCCTACATGAAGGCGCATTATCCGGTGGAGTTCATCGCGGCGTCCATGACGCTCGATCTGAACAACACCGACAAGCTCTCCGAATTCCGCTCCGAGGCGCAGCGCCTCGGCATCAAGGTCGAGCCGCCGAACATCAACCGTTCCGGCGCGACCTTCGAGGTCGGCGACAAGGTCATCTACTATGCGCTCGCGGCGCTCAAGGGCGTCGGCATCCAGGCGATCGAGCAGATCATCGAGGAGCGCACCAAGCGCGGGCTGTTCACCTCGCTCGCCGACTTCGCCGCGCGCGTCAATCCGCGCGCGATCAACAAGCGCATCATCGAAAGTCTCGCCGCCGCGGGCGCCTTCGACACGCTGGAGCCGAACCGCGCCCGCGTCTTCGCCGGCGCGGATTCGATCCTCGCCGCCTGCCAGCGCGCGCATCAGGCCGAGACCATCGGCCAGAACGACATGTTCGGCATGTCGGCGGACGCGCCGACCATCATGCTGCCGCAGATCGAGCCGTGGCTGCCCGCCGAAAAGCTCCGCCGCGAATACGACGCCGTCGGCTTCTTCCTGTCGGGCCATCCGCTCGACGACTATGCCACCGTGCTGAAGCGGCTGCGGGTGCAGAGCTGGGCGGAGTTCTCGCGTGCGGTGAAGACCGGCGCCACTGCCGGCAAGGTCGCGGCCACCGTGGTCTCGCGCATGGAGCGGCGCACCAAGACCGGCAACAAGATGGGCATCATGGGGCTCTCCGATCCCACGGGCCATTTCGAGGCGGTGCTGTTCTCCGAAGGCCTCGCGCAATATCGCGACGTGCTGGAGCCGGGCGCTGCCGTGCTGCTGCAATTGGGGGCCGAGCTGCAGGGCGAGGACGTCCGCGCCCGCGTGCTGCATGCCGAGCCGCTCGACGATGCCGCCGCCAAGACGCAGAAGGGCCTGCGCATCTTCGTGCGCGACACCAAGCCGCTGGACTCGATCGCCAAGCGTCTGGCCGGTCCCGACATGGCCGTCGCGAACGGCGCCGCGCCAAGGGTCGGCAGTCCCGGTATCGCGCCGCGCGGGAGCGGCGACGGCGAGGTCTCGCTGGTGATGATGCTCGACCTCGAGACCGAGGTCGAGATGAAGCTGCCCGGCCGCTTCAAGGTCTCGCCGCAGATCGCCGGCGCGATCAAGGCGGTCGCGGGCGTGGTGGACGTGCAGCAGCTCTGACGCCGTTGCAGCGCGGCTGCAAACCAAAGCTTAACTAATCAGCTCACGCATGGTTTCGAAGTCTGCCCGGCACAGCTATCAGTAGTCGTCCGGCGCGAAAACCAAGGAAGAACAACCATGTGTGACAAATGCTCTGAAAATCCGCATCAATCGCTTGCACCCTCCCGCCGCTCGATGATGCTTCTTGCCGCCTCCGCGCTCGGGGCGGCGGCGTTCGGCGGGGCCGCTTCGGCGAAGGACGCCAAGGCGCCGCCGAAACCCCAGAACGTGCTGTCGCCCGATGCGGCGCTCAAGCGGCTGATGGAGGGCAATTCACGCTACGTGTCGGGCGTGTCGCGCCGTCACGACTTCACGCATGAGCGCGAGGCATTGGTCGGAGGTCAGAATCCGTACGCGGCTGTTTTAAGCTGCGCCGATTCCCGCATCGCACCCGAATATGCCTTCGACAGCGGACGCGGCGATCTGTTTGTGTGCCGCGTCGCCGGAAATTTTGCCGGCGAAGAGACCGTTGCGAGCATGGAGTACACCGTCGCGGTGCTCGGCACGCCCCTGATCCTGGTGCTCGGCCACGACAATTGCGGCGCGGTCGATGCCACGATCAAGTCGCTGAAGGACGACAAGCCGCTGCCGGGACACATCCCTTCGCTGGTCGCCGCGATTGCGCCTTCGGTGAAGACGGCGGCCGGGCAGGGCGGCAACGCGCTCGACAACGCCATTCGCCAGAACGTCATCGACAACGTCGCCAAGCTGAAATCGGCCGCGCCGATCCTCAACGCGGCGGTCGAGCAGGGCAAGCTCAAGGTGGTCGGCGGCATCTATCGGCTGAGCACGGGGACCGTCGAGTTGCTTGCGCAGGGCTGAGCCCGGCTTCGGGAACACCAGAGCAAGGCGGTCGGCCTCGGCAAGAGGCCGGCCGCCATCCATCCGGTCTGTGCGATCCGCGCAATCGCGCTGGGCTGGGACTCGAAGGAGCCTTGCGCGGTTTCCAGGCCGAGCTGACTTGGAGCTGACTTGGAGCTGACTTGGAGCTGACGCCGGCAGCGGCGTGGCCACGCCACCGCCTCAATCCGAGCCTTTCGTTCAATCGCCGTTCAGCTGGCTGCGCGCCTCATGCGTGGTGGCTCCTCAACTACATAGCGGGCAAGCAAGCCATGCGTGGGACGTTCAGACTCTTCATTTACCTTCTCCTGCCGATCGTGGCCCTTGCCGCCGGCGCGCCGGGCGGGGCGCGCGCCCAGCAGCAGGAGAAGCGCATCGCCCTCGTGGTCGGCAACGGCGCCTATGCCAAGTCGCCGCTGGCGACGACCGCGAACGATGCCGGTCTGATCGCGCAGACGCTCCAGGCGGCCGGTTTCGACGTCGTCGGAGCGCGCGATCTCGACGGCGACACGCTGCGCAAGAGTTTTCGCGACTTCATCCAGAAGGCCCAGGCCTCGGGGCCGGGCACCGTCGCGATGGTCTATCTTGCCGGTTACGGCGTGCAGCTGGCCGGCGAGAACTATTTCATCCCGGTCGATTCCAACATCACCCGCGACACCGACATTCCGACCGAGGCCCTGCGCATCAGCGATTATGCGCGCCAGCTCGCTTCCATCCCGCTCAAGGCCAACATCATCGTGCTCGACGCGGCCCGCGCGCAGCCCTTCGTCGAGGGCGGCCAGCAGATCGCGGGCGGTCTGGCGCTGGTCGAGCCCGAGCCGAACATGCTGATCGCCTTCAACGCTGCGCCCGGTACCGTCGCGCCGGAGGAGCCGGGGCCGTACGGCATCTATGCGCAGTCGCTGGCGGAGATGATCCGCACCGGCGGCCTGCCGTTGCCTGAGGTGTTCGACCGCGTCCGCCTGCGCGTCAACGAGGCCAGCAAGGGCGCGCAGGTGCCCTGGAACGAGCAGAAGATCTCGGCGCCGTTCTCGTTCTTCGAGCGCGGACCCGACGCGCCGCCGCCGGAGACGACGCCCGACCAGGTCGCCGCGATCCGCAACAAGCCGATCCGCGATCTCGGCGTGCAGGATGCCTACGCCGCCGCGCTCGAGCGCGACACGCTGCCGGCCTATGAGGAGTTTCTCGCCGCCTATCCCGGCGATCCGCTGGCAAAGCGCGTGATGGCGATCGTGGCGGCGCGCCGCGAAGCCATCACCTGGCGGCGGACCTACCGGACCGACACGCCGGAGGCCTATTGGTCGTATCTGCGCCGCTATCCGCGCGGGCCGCATGCGGCAGATGCGCGCCGGCGGCTTGCGATCCTCACCGCGCCGGCCGAGCCGCCGCCGAGCTTCGCGATGATCGACTACGACGTGCCGCCACCGCCGCCGGAGGAGGTGGTCTATGTCGATCGTCCGTTGCTGTATTTCAGCGATCCCGATTTCGGCTTCGCACCGCCACCGCCGCCGCCGGTCTATTATTTGCCGCCGCCGCCGCCGGATTTCGTCGTTCTGACGCCGCCGATGCCCGTGGTTGGCCTGTTTGTGCTGCCGCAGCCGGTGTTCGTGCCGATTCCGGTGTTCGTCAGGCCACCGATCTATGTCGCGCCGCCGCCGAACAACATCATCTACCAGAACATCCACAATACGACGGTCATCAACACCGTGATCAACCGTCCGCCGGCCCCAGCACCGGCTGCGGGGGCAGGGGCCGGACCGGGCAATCTGGCGCCGGCGATTGCCGGGCGCGCCAATCCGGCAGGCCCGGCGATGCCGCAGGCCGCGATCCAGCGCGCCGCCCTGATTCAACAGGGCAAAGCGCCGATGCCGCCGAGCGCGACGATCCAACCGACGGCGAAGCCCGGCACGCTCCCGGGGACGATCCAGCCGATGGCGAAGCCCGGTACCCCGCCGGCAGCTGTCGCGCCGACCGCAACGCCGCCGATCGCACCAGCACCACAGACCAAGCTGCCGCAGGCCAATACGCTGCCGGTTCCTGGCGCCCATGGTGGACCGCCAGCGCCACCGGCGGGGGCAGGGACCCTGCCGGGCGGCAAGCCCGCACCTGGAGCGGTCGCTCCGACGGCGACCGCTCCGCCGACCGCGCCGACCCACCCGGGGGCACATGTCACCGCGACGCCCGGTGCCCCCCTGCCGGCACACCCCAATGCGCCGACGGCGGCTGCGCCGGCAACCGCTGCGCCCACTGCGACAAACCCTGCCGCCGCGCCCGGCCAGGCGCCGAAGCCGCCGGTTGCCCAAACACCACCCGGCGCGGCCCCCGGCGTCGCGGGACGTCCGGTCCCACCGCCGTCCTCGGCCGCGCGCGAGCCTGTCAGGCCGCAGAATCTGCCCTCGGTTGCGCCGGCGCAGGCGTCCCGTCCGTCCGCGCCGCCTGCGCGTCCCCAAGCCGTGGCGAGACCGACACCGCCGCCGCCTGCGGCCGTCGCGCGGCCGGCGCCACCGCCTCCGCCGCGCGTCGCATCGCCTCCGCCGGCACGGGTGGCTCC